>JAAZGT010000085.1 GCA_012511095.1 Alcaligenaceae bacterium | reverse complement strand
TCAACCTAACCACGCCTAGTCTCATATAATTATTGGCTTATATAAGCCATTTTTAGGATAAGAATTTCATGTCAGAAAAAGTTTTAACAGATAAAATCGCCTTAGTTACTGGTGCCTCTAGAGGTATTGGTAAAGCAGTCGCTCTTGCGCTTGCAGAGCAAGGTGCAACTGTTGTGGGCACTGCAACAACAGAGCAGGGTGCCGAGGGTATTACTAACGAGCTTAGCGCCTTTGGTGGTCGTGGTGTGGTATTAAATGTTACCGACGAAGCAGCATGTGATGAGTTATTAGCCGAGCTAGCCAAAGAGGGTGGCCCTCATATCCTAGTTAATAATGCAGGTATTACGCGTGACGGCTTAGCTATGCGCATGAAAGACGAGGAGTGGCTAGATGTTATTCAAACCAACCTTAACTCTGTGTTCCGTTTATGTCGTGGTGTTATGCGCCCAATGATGAAGGCTCGCGAAGGTCGTATTATCAACATCACTTCTGTTATTGCTTCTGTGGGTAACCCAGGTCAAGCTAACTACGCCGCTGCTAAAGCAGCAGTGGCTGGTATGAGCCGTAGCTTAGCCAGCGAGTTAGGTAGTCGTAATATTACCGTTAACTGCGTGGCTCCAGGCTTTATTGATACGGATATGACTCGCTCATTAAGCGAAGATGCGACTGATGCATTATTGTCGCGTATCCCATTATCGCGCTTTGGTCAGCCCGAAGATATCGCTAATGCAGTGGTATTCTTAGCTAGTCCACAAGCATCTTATATTACCGGCACGACATTACACGTTAATGGCGGCATGTTTATGCAGTAAACATCTGCATATATTACAGATTTATTAAGAGCTCGGTTTCTCTTTGATTTTAAAAGAAAATTTAGTTTTTTTAATTTTAAAATTAAACCGAAACAGTACAAATAACTAGTCGTTATGAAAGAAAATTATTCTTATTAACGACTTATTTAATGAACATTGCAGTGTTTTTGTCTAAAATGCAGTTGTTAAACACTGCACATTGCAATTTTGGGTGTTTTGCCCTACTTGAGTTTCTTTTAATTTTTACTTAGACTTAAGTAGTTCAAAACAATTAATCACAATATAGGTCATATTGACCATTGGTTTTTAACTAGCAAGGGTTTATCCCTTTTGGAGAAATACATGGATAGCATCGAACAACGCGTCAAGAGCATTATTGCTGAGCAATTAGCGATTAAAGACGAGTCAGAAGTAAAAAACGAATCTTCTTTCTTAGATGACCTAGGCGCTGACTCACTAGATATGGTTGAGTTAGTTATGTGCTTAGAAGACGAGTTCGAAACAGAAATCCCTGACGAAGAAGCAGAGAAAATCACTACTGTTCAACAAGCAATTGATTTTATCACTGCTAACAAGAAGTAATCGCTTGGGTGATTTTTTCGCATAACCGCCTAGACTATATTTTGTAGCTAAGCATCGCTAGCGCAATTCATAGGATTAGGCGGTTTTTTGTTTCATTACAAATAACAAAAAACTTAACTACTCATTAAGGAGTGTTTTGTGAGAAGACGAGTCGTCATAACAGGCTTGGGCATTACGTCACCTGTTGGAAATACCATTGATTCCGCATGGGATAATTTGGTCAATGGCCGTTCAGGTATTGGCCCTATTACCCGTTTTGATGCGAGTGATTTCAACTCTCAGATTGCTGGTGAGGTCAAAGACTTTGACGTTACCCAGTACATTAACTCAAGAGATGCTAGACAAATGGATACCTTTATCCATTACGGTATAGCTGCAAGTATGGACGCTTGGCGTGATTCAGGTCTAGATGTTAATCAGATTAACCCTGAGCGCGCTGGTGTGATCGTTAGTTCAGGTATTGGTGGTTTACCACGCATTGAGGAAACTCAAACTGCTTATCTAGACAAGGGTCCGCGTCGCATTAACCCATTCTTCGTGCCTGCTTCATTAATTAACTTAATCTCAGGCCATTTAACTATTATGCTAGGCCTTAAGGGTCCAAGCTACGCTGTCGTATCAGCATGTACTACCGGTTTACACTCTATTGGTGATGCGGGTCGCTTAATTGAATACGGTGATGCTGATATCATGATCGCAGGTGGTGCCGAGTCGACAGTTTCACCATTAGGTATTGGTGGTTTCGCTGCGATGCGTGCTTTATCTACTCGCAATGATGATCCAACCACAGCTTCACGCCCATGGGATAGAGACCGCGATGGTTTCGTATTGGGTGAGGGTGCTGGTGTGATGGTTCTCGAAGAGTATGAGCATGCTAAAAAGCGTGGTGCTCGCATTTATGCAGAGTTAGTTGGTTACGGTATGAGCTCTGATGCGCATCATATCACTGCACCTAACGAGGATGGCCCACGTCGCGGTATGGTTAATGCCATTAGAAACGCAGGCATCAACCCAGATCAGATTAATTACGTTAACGCTCACGGTACCTCAACACCTTTAGGTGACATTAATGAAACTAAAGCGCTTAAATTAGCTTTAGGTGATCATGCGCATAAGGTGGTTGTAAACTCTACCAAATCCATGACAGGTCACTTATTGGGTGCTGCTGGTGGTATTGAGGGTGTGTTTGCGACATTAGCGGTTTACAATCAAAAATCGCCACCAACTATTAACATTTTCAACCAAGATCCAGAGTGTGATTTAGACTACTGTGCCAATGAAGCACGTGATTTAGCGATTGAGTACGCTATTTCTAACTCATTTGGTTTCGGTGGTACTAACGGCTCAATGGTTGTTAAAAAGGTTTAGTAGCGACTACATGTCCTCTCCTTTATTAAACCGAGTGTGGTGTCAAACACTACAGATTAAGCCCGCTGCTTATGAGGTATTTTATAAGGCTGGCTTAATCTGGGTTACTTTGATGCTACTATTTGGTTTTACTACTGCTTGCCTCTTAACGGCGATTGCTTTTGTCTACTTAAGGTCGCACAGCCCGCAGTTGGGTAGTCGCTTGTACTTAAGTCCAGAAGGTGATTGTCGATACTATCCTTATGCTCAAGAGGCGGGCATCTTATGCAAAATCATTTCTGTGCGTCACGCCTTGTTTTGGTGTTATCTCGTTATACAATCTGACCAAGGCAAGCGTTATCCCTTAGTGTTTTGGTTATATAGCCTAACACCACAAGAAAAGCGGCGCTTTAACGCTTTGTGTCATAATTGGTCTTAGGAGATCTTGGCATGAGTACAGAGCGACAGATTGATGAGGCCTTAGTTAAAAGAGCTCAGGCCGGTGATAAAAGAGCATTTGAGTTGCTGGTGAGCAAATACCAGCGACGTATCTTACGTTTGCTTAGTCGTATTTTGCATAATCAAAGCGATGTCGAAGACATTGCCCAAGAAACATTTTTAAAAGCCTATAGAGCATTGCCAAAGTTTCGTAATGAAAGTGCTTTCTATACTTGGCTTTATCGTATCGCTGTCAATACAGCGAGAAACCATATTTCCTCCAAACACAATCAAGTATTTGTTTCTGATCAAATAGAAAGTCAGGATGGTGAAACTTTTTCGCTCTTAGACAATCTAACAGATGGAGAAACTCCTGAAACACACATGCATAATCGTGAAATTGTCGAGGCCTTACAGGAAGCTATCGACGATTTGCCAGAGCAATTACGACAAGCAATTGAGCTGCGCGAGCTTGAGGGGTTAACTTATGAGGAAATAGCGACTGTTATGGATTGCCCTGTCGGTACAGTAAGATCGCGCATATTTAGAGCGCGTGAGGCCTTATCAGAGCGTCTCAAAGCTGTTTTAGGTACCGATATTGATGGCAGGCCATGGTAGCATATTATTTAGCATGGTCCTGGCATAAGGAAGTCATTTAATGAATAATACTAGGGATTTATCAACTTCTAATCAATTAGAGCGACTCGAGCGTCTAAGTGCTTTTTTAGACGGTGAGCTTAGCGACTCTGAGTTTGAGGCTGTATTAGATTGTTTAGATGATGAGCATTGTATTGAGTTAAAGCGTTTTCAGCTCATCAGTGACGTTTTACGTGACGACAGCCTAGCTATAAGTACTTCCGATTTGTTTTCAGTTCGTTTTTCCAAGGCTTTAGAGGCCGAAGCAACTCATTCAATAGATAGTATTGAGTGGCAAGATGAGCAATTAGCGACTGGCACTTATGGTTTTGTGGGCTCCCGCGACTCAGTGAGTGCAGATACAAAGATTCAGCAGATACCCCGTAAAACAAAAACACATTTGGCCTTTTTTTCTGGTGGTTTAGCGGCAGCCTTTGCTACCATCATGACCTACAATGCTTTTCAAACTGCTGATATTCAATCGACAACAGCTGCCTCAGCACCTGTCTTAGCATCGACTCAAATTGAGTCTATTGAGGCGTTGCCAAACTCAATACAAGAGCCAACCGTAGCGGTGCCAGTACAAAGCTTTAGTCATGCACCAGCGGTGGTTGCTAATGTGACTGCTAATAACTATGAGAGCAACGAGGAGGGTCGTCGTACCTATCCAGAGTATTTGCGATCCCACAGTGCGATGTCAGCCAATACGCCTTTTATGCAAGTTAATTACAAAGGCATGGGTGTCGCTAGATGATCAAACTGCTGCATAAACCGCTCTTAGGGATTAGCGCGTTTGTTTTGTCATTCGTGGTCTCAACGATGAGTTATGCGCAAACTGCGCCAGAGGTTGAGGAGTTAAATCTTGAGCAATTGCTCAATCAAATTCAATTGGCCTCAACTCAAAATAATTACCAAGGCGTTTTTGTTTCACATTGGGCTAATCAAAATTTAGTTAGCTCGCGCATTACTAATGTCTATCATAATGGTCAGCTCACACGCCGCGTCGAGTCATTAGATGGTAGTCCTATCGAGGTTTTACGCACAGACGATCAGCAAATTCAATTACATCCCGAGCAAAAGGTGGTGGTGAGTACACCGATTAGGTCGCATGATTTTCCAGGCATATTACTAAAAAAATCGACTGGAATTACAGACTATTACTTTGCTCAAGAATTAGATGCCACAACGCGGGTTGCGGGTATTGATTGTAAAAAAATAATAATTGAACCCAAGGATTTACAACGTTATGGTTTTAGACTTTGTGTCGAACCGATTAAACGTTTATTGCTCCAAATTGAAACTATCGATCCTAAACAACAAATCGTTAGCCAAACTACTTTTACCCAGCTGTCTTTTGATGAGCAATTAGCAACATCATCGATAGAGAGTGAGCATGACTATACGGGTTGGACGCACTTTAAACCACAATTTAATGAGCTTGATTTAGAAGCCGAAGGGTGGGAGTTTTTTCTGCCCAGTGGTTTTCAAAAAGTTACGAGTTTTAATTTAGGAATTGGAACTAAAAAAGAGGTTAAACAACTAACCTTTTCTGATGGTTTATCCTCATTCTCTTTATTTATTCAAGAGCTCGATCAGCAGGACACAAAGCGTTATGGTCACACTGATCAGGTAGAGGGAGCGGTTAATATTTATAGTAGGCGTTTAGGCACCTATTGGCTCACTGTGTTGGGCGCTATGCCTTTAGCTACACTTAAAACGGTAGCAGAATCCACTAAAAACAATTCAATGACGGACTAAGTGTTTTAAGCACAAAATACTAGTTCAAATACCATTAGTAACTAAGGATACATTTAGTATGTTAATGAAAAAAACCTTTATATCCACAGCCTTAGCACTGAGTTTATTTGCAACATCAGCAATGGCTCAAGATAACAAGCTATTGCCTTCACCAGTGGTTAAGCAAGAGGCTAATTCATCAGCCCCTGCATCTGTGACTGCACCAGCAGTTGTTAACCCTAAGAGTAACGGTTTAGTTGCTTTGCCAGATTTTACTGAGATTGTGGTTAAGACTGAGCAGAGTGTTGTTAATATTCGCACCATGGAGTCAGTATCATCACGCGGTTTTAGTGGTGGTCATTTTGGTATGGACCCAGATATGGAGGAGCTTTTCCGTTTCTTCTTCGGTCCTGACTTTGGTTTTCCAGGTCAAAGAAATGATCGCGGTCGTCGTGCGCCTCAACCAGGTGACCGAGCTGAGCGTCAAGTGCCGAGCAATGTAGGTTCAGGTTTTGTTATCTCCGAAGATGGCTATATCATCACTAATAATCACGTGATTGATAAAGCCTCTAAAATTATTGTGACTTTACACGACGGTAAGGAGTTAACTGGTGAGGTTGTCGGTACTGACGAACGTACTGATCTTGCCTTAATTAAGGTTGAGGCAACCGATCTAAAACCATTAGAGATCGGTGTTTCTGATGATCTTAAAAAGGGTCAATGGGTTTTAGCTATTGGTTCGCCATTTGGTTTAGACTCAACTGTGACCGCTGGTATTGTTAGTGCGATTAATCGTGATACTGGCGATTACTTACCATTTATTCAAACGGATGTGGCTGTTAACCCAGGTAACTCAGGTGGTCCTTTAATTGATCTAAGTGGTAAGGTAGTGGGAGTTAACTCACAAATCATTTCACGTTCTGGTGGTTTTATGGGAATTTCTTTATCAATTCCTATTAATGAGGCCATGAAAGTGGTAGACCAGCTTAAAGAAACAGGTCGCGTGGTGCGTGGTCGCATCGGTGTAACGATTTCTGAGGTTCAAGAGGACGTCGCCGAGGCGATTGGTTTAGCTAATGCCGAGGGTGCCTTAGTGAGCAATGTTGAGCAGGGTAGTCCAGCTCAAAAAGCCGGTATTCGCCCAGGTGATGTGATCATCAAATTTGATGGTAAAGACATTAAAAAGTGGTCTGATTTACC
>JAAZGT010000084.1 GCA_012511095.1 Alcaligenaceae bacterium | reverse complement strand
TTGCATATTAATGCTCCTTTTATGGCACATGTCACAAAACGCAGGCAACAAGTGTCCTTACAGCCACTTAGTGGCTGTTATTAAAATAAAAAATTAAAGATTGAAAAATTAGAAATTAGGCATACATGAACTCAATTTCATTTTCATAGGCCTTATAGATGCTGCTACGTTTAACTTTCATCGTTGCAGTAACCTCACCATCATCATGATCTAGCTCTTTGCTCAACAAATGGAAGCGCCTAATATGTGCCACCGGCGCTAATAAGGCATTGCCTTTAGCGATCTCAGTCTCTATCAACTCTTTCACCTCATCAAGCTCGGTTAGTGAACAGAAATGGGTAAATGCTATTTGGCGTGACTCGGCCCACTTTGAGACAGTCTCAAGATCAATCTCGATCAAGGCTGCAACAAATCGACGACCATCGGCAACCACAACACATTCTTTAATGTAGGGACTACCCTTCATGATGTTTTCGATCTCAGAAGGCGTGATATTTTTACCACCCGCAGTCACCATAATGTCTTTCATACGGTCAACAATATATAGCTGACCATCGCGCTCTGCAGCGACGTCACCTGTATGTAACCAACCATCGACAATGGCATTAGCGGTTTCTGCTTCATTTTTATAATAACCAGCAAATACCATCGGACCACGTAATAGCAACTCGCCCGTTTCTGGGGCTAATTTATATTCAGCACCGTAGGTTACCGCCCCAACAGAGGTTGGATGTGGATCATTTAGTGGTTGGCCTGTGACCATACCCGAAGACTCTGTCAAACCATAGACTTCAATCAATGGCACACCAATGGTACGGAAGAATTTGACCACCGCTGGTGGTACTGGCGCAGCACCTGTCAGAGCAACTCGGCACTTACGTAAACCAATAAAATTTTGTAAAGCACGTAAAATCAGCCAATACCAAAACATATAAACCAAATTATCTTTTAGACTACGATCACTCGCTTGCTTATAGCCTAATGGTTCACACGCTGCTATTGCCTTATTAAATAACCATCGGCGAAAACGTCCTGTTTCAGTAATTTTGATGGATATTGATGAATGCAATTTCTCCCATATGCGTGGTACGCCCAAAAATAAGGTAGGAGCAAGCTCACGCAAGTCTTCTTGGACTGTACGAATTGACTCACCAAAACTAACAACGGAACCTAGATAAATTGGCACAAAGGTAGTTAGCATTTGTTCAGCCACGTGACACAAAGGCAAATAGGACAAATGACTTGAATCTGGTTTTAGCTGCAAGCGCTCGATAATTCCTGGGGTCACACCATGAATGTTGTAATAACTAATCATTGCACCCTTTGGTTGACCAGTCGAACCAGAGGTATAAATCATCAGACCAACATCTGCCATGGTCTGCTTTGCTAATACATTATCGACAAAATCAGGATGACTCTTTTCATACGCTTTACCTGCCTGCTCAACATCACTATAAAGCACAGCGATATCGGCAATACGCTCATCAGTATTACGGAAACCGTCAGACTCTATAATAATGACACGCTTAAGATGTGGTAGATCCTGTAGAGATTCGGCGACTTTATCCGCCTGCTCTTGGTCTTCACAGACCACAAACTCAGCGTCCGAGTGTGATAGCACATAAGAAACCTCATTGGCTGGACTGGTTGGGTAGACCCCAACCGTAATTCCATCAACCAGGCCACAACCTAATTGTGCTAAAACCCACTCTTGACGATTTTCAGAAATAATGGCCACATGACCTTTGGCAGACAGACCAAAAGATTTCATGCCTAAACCAAACCATGCTGCGCGTTGATAGTAATCACCCCAAGTAAGAGGCTGCCAAATTCCGTAATCTTTTTGATGCAACGCCACTTTATTAGGTTCTTGCTGCGCACGTTGACGCAACATTTGTGGCAACGTTAAATTTGAAATTAGATGATGACTCATAATTATGATAACCAGCGCTTACGACGTTTGTAATGTTTAATATTTTTGAAGCTCTTAGCTTCACCCCCACCACCAACACCTAAATAGAACTCTCGCACGTCAGGGTCATTAGATAAAAACTCCGCTGACCCATCGGTTACGATTTTGCCCATTTCCATGATGTAACCGTAATGAGAAATCGCTAAAGCAATTGAGGCATTTTGCTCGACGAGTAGCATGGATACACCCTGCTCAGCATTGATTCTGGCAATGATCTGAAAGATGTTTTCAACTAACAAAGGCGCTAAACCAAGCGAAGGTTCATCAAGCAATATCAACTTTGGTTTCGCAATTAAAGCTCGACCAATCGCTAACATTTGCTGTTCACCACCAGACAAATAACCCGCTAAACCATTGCGACGTTCATACAATCTTGGAAAGTATTCATAAACCAAATCAAAATCTGGCTTCATGCCTTTACGACCATTAAGCGCATAAGTGGCTGCCACAAGATTTTCTTCTACGGTGAGGTCCTCAAATACTCGACGGCCTTCCATGATGTGAAACAGGCCTGAGCGGACTAATTCATGCGGTCGTTTTTGTGATAGCTGTTGCCCATCAAAACGAATGCGACCGTCAGTAAGCTCACCATCTTCTAGCTCCAAAAGAGCAGATATGGCTTTAAGAGTCGTGCTTTTACCTGCACCGTTAGAGCCTAGCAAAGACACTATTTGACCTTTTTCAACACGTAGAGATAATCCGCGTAGCGCTTGAATGCTCTTGTTATAAAAAACCTCAATGTTGTTTAGTTCCAGTACAGCTTCTGATGTTTGCATGGCATTACTCCAATACAATCCAGTCAGACACTGGCAACATTTGACCTTTACTTACATCAGCCTGATAAATACGACCAACAGGAATTGAATTACCAGTAATAGTAATAGGCACACCAATCACACCACCCGTATCAAAATCCTTGATGCTGTTTAAGGCTGCTTTCATATTATCGGCAGATAACTCTTTACCCTCGGCTAACACGCGACGTGCTGATTCGGCGTACAACATAGCTGATAAAAAGCCCTGCATATAAGGTACGTTCTGATACTCAGGTCGCATTTCACGGATCTTTTCTAGCATTGGCGCTGGAGCAGACTCATCGTAGTAATACCGGTACGGCATAACACCCATAAAGCCATCACCGACCTCACCCATTTGCATCACGGTCGAATTATCCATGGTCCAGAATGTACCCATGAATTTTGTTTGTAAGCCCATTTTGCGAGCTTGATCAATGAACTCCGGGATTGGCGCTAAAACATAACCATGGAAAATGGCATAATCAGGTTTGGCACGACGTAGCTTAGCCGTCTCAGTCGACACATCCACACTGCCTGGTGGTGTCATTAACTCTAGCGCAACTTTTAAGCCGAGTTCCTCGGCAACCTTGCGACTTTCATCGATTGGATCGCGACCAAACTCAGTATCAGAATAAACAAAAGCGACTTTTGCACCTGGACTTTCCTGAGCAATGTAACGCAGCAAGATACTAAACATCTCGCTATAGTCTGGACCCGCCAAGAACTGATATGGGTATTTTTCTGGGTCATTAAGCTCAGTAGCAAATGAGGCGCCTGACATTAAGATCGAATTCATACGATTTAATTCTGGGTTGATTGTTTTACTAAAACCCGTTGAATCGCCATAATAAAAATCAACTTTATTTTGACTGGTGATTTTCTTAAAGGCAGCAACTGAAACGTCGACTTTATAACCACTGTCTTCAGGTACGTATTTAAGCTTGTAACCATCGATCCCTCCAGCATCGTTGGCAATTTTTACGTAGTCCTGAATACCTGCGTGAATACCAATACCTGCAAATGAGAATACGCCACTCATAGGTATCGAACCGCCAATTACAATTTCTTTATCTTCGGCTTGGGCAATCCCGGCTACTCCTAATACGCTAGCAACCACTGTGCCTGCAAGCCAATTTTTCATCGTTTTAATTTTCATGATGTTGTCTCCTGGTGTTATCTAGTTATGTTTTATATGTTTATGTCGTTATGATTTAAATGGCCACAAGTGGAAGAATCGCCGTATACGTCGCCAGATTTCCTGAAGGCCGAGCGGTTCTAGAATTAAGAAAGCAATAATTAACAAACCAAATACAATGGTGCGCACCGGCGATAAAATAAGTGTTGCGTCAGCTGAGATAGGCAATACACCCACCATTAGCTTGAGCACCTCAGGGATCATGGTCACGAAAATCGCGCCTAAAATACTACCTAGCAACGAGCCCATACCACCTACAATAATGGCTGTTAAGAAGAAAATTGACATGCTTAATGGGAAGCTTTCTGGAGTGACGATACGGAAGAAATACGCCCACAAACCACCCGCTACACCTGCATAAAAAGATGACAAGGCAAAGGATAAAAGCTTGTACTGTAATAACGGGATACCAAGCACCTCGGCAGAAATATCACGATCACGAATTGCGATAAATGCTCTACCGATACGCGTACGAAATAAGTTAGCAGCGCCCAATAACATAATCACTGTGACTGGCACCACCATCCAATAAAACCGGAATGAGGTATCGAGTGAAAAACCTAATACCGACGGTGGCGATACGGTTACGCCCGCAGTACCGCCAGTCACTGAGCTCCAGTTAGAAAAGATAAAGTGCAAGATCATGGAGGCCGCAATGGTAGAAATGGCAAGGTATAAGCCTTTTACTCTTAACGATGGAATACCCACAATAATCCCACCTAACATCGCCACGCCACCTGCTACCAATAGGTTAATGACGATGGGTGCACCAAAGTGATTATCCATATAGGCAACCGCATAAGCACCGATGCCCATAAAAGCGGCCTGACCTAAACTGACCAAACCAGTGTAGCCAGTCAAGATATTTAAACCTGTGGTACTCACAATATTGATGGCTACCAAACAAGCTAAATAAAGCCAATACTCACTCGCCACAAAGGGAAATACAAACAAACTGCCCGCCAATATGGCTAACCATGTGTACTGTGTACGACTATCAAATAGCGCTTCGTCGCGACTATAACTAAACTTTGCTGTTCCTATACGCATTACAACCTCTCGATCTCACGGGTACCAAATAAACCGTAAGGTCTGATCATTA
Source organism: Alcaligenaceae bacterium (assembly GCA_012511095.1). Lineage (GTDB taxonomy): Bacteria > Pseudomonadota > Gammaproteobacteria > Burkholderiales > Burkholderiaceae_B > Oligella. The sequence continues at coordinate 1,256 of JAAZGT010000084.1, read as the reverse complement.
GTACAATTATTAGAATCAAGAAGGTGACAACAATTTTGTACTCACCCCCTAAATACCCACTTGCCCACGATTCTATTAATCCGATGGCAATACCAGCGACAAGTGCACCAAGCACACTATCTAAACCGCCTGCAATTACCACCACAAGTACGGATAAACCAAAGATGCCCATGGACGGCGATAGACCACCGATTGCACCGACAATAACACCCGCCATGGCAGCAATCATTGAGCCAACAACCCAAGATAGCGAGAACACGCGTGGCACATTAATACCCATGGAATAAGCAGCACCTTGGTCAAAGGCAGTCGCACGTAAAGCCACACCGCCACGCCAGAACCTAAACACGAGCAAGACCAAGGTAATCAATATTAAGGTGATAAAGAAACCATAAAACACCTTAGACGAGACAAAGGCATCACCAATAAAAATGGCTTCATCAGGCATAATGGCTGGCATACGCTTTTGATCTGCCGTCCAAATAAGCTCAACGGCACCGATTAAAACTGCACCCAAGCCGACAGTAATCATAAAGGTAGATATAGGCGATTCCCCCACCATCGGCCGAATCGCCAATCGCTCGATGACACCACCCGCCAAACCGCTGCCTAACACTCCAACTAAAATAGCTAACCAAACGGGTAGACCAAAACCAACGATCAAGCCATAAACCAAATAAGCACCAACCATTAGCATTTCACCAATGGCAAGGTTAACTACCCCCGTACTTTTAAAAATAATGACAAAGGCCAAAGCAGTCAGAGCGTAAAGACCGCCCGTACCCAATCCAGCCAAACTAATTTCTGCAAAAAACAACCAATCGAAATCCATTTTCCCACCTACTGTAGTACGGGTTGAAGCAAGCGTTCACGTAAATCCGACACATCGCCTGAGCCAAGATAGGCACGTATTACCTCAGGGTTTTGCTGCACCTCTTCAGGCGTACCGTCGGCAATCACTTGACCGAAGTTAAGTACAATCACATGGTCAGATAAATCCATCACCATGCCCATGTCGTGCTCAACCATTAACACCGTAATGCCCCACTCTTGACGTACGTCTAAAATAAAACGCGCCATGTCTTCAGTTTCTTCGCGGTTCATACCTGCAACCGGCTCATCAAGCATCAAAACCTTAGGTTGTATGGCGAGCGCTCTAGCCATTTCCACACGCTTTTGCAAGCCGTACGATAAGGCTGAAACGGGATGATGGCGTATATGGTCAATTTCGAGGAAGTCAATGATGCGCTCTTCAA
>JAAZGT010000083.1 GCA_012511095.1 Alcaligenaceae bacterium | reverse complement strand
GAAGCTGGTGTACACTTCGGTCACCAAACACGTTACTGGAACCCGAAAATGGCTCCTTACATCTTCGGTCAGCGTAACAAAATTCATGTTATCAACTTAGAAAAGACCGTTCAAAAGTACATCGAAGCTATGGACTTCTTACGCTCAGCTGCAGCTCGCGGTGAGGAAATCCTATTCGTAGGTACTAAACGTGCTGCTCGCGATATCATCGCAGAAGAAGCTCAGCGTTGTGGTTCACCTTATGTTAATAACCGCTGGTTAGGCGGTATGATGACTAACTTCAAAACAGTTAAGTCGTCAATCAAACGCTTAAAAGACATGGAAGCTGCTGAAGCCGACGGTAGCACTGAGCTAATGAGCAAAAAAGAAGCTCTTATGTTCACCCGTGAGTTAGATAAACTAGAAAAATCAATCGGCGGTATCAAAGATATGGCTAAATTACCTAGCGTAATCTTTGTTGTTGACGTTGGCTATCACAAAATTGCTATTCAAGAAGCACGTACCTTAGGTATCAAGATCGTTGCTGTGGTTGATACTAACCACTCTCCTGACGAAGTTGATTACGTTATTCCTGGTAACGATGACTCTGCTAAAGCAATTGCTTTATACGCTCGTGGTGCTGCAGATGCTGTTCTTGCTGGCCGCGAAGCTCGTGATGGCGCTTTAGTTGAAATGCTACAAGAGGAAGTAGGTGAAGAGGCTGTTGAGGAAGCAGTTGAAGAAACTAGCGAAGAGTAATTAACTCAACACTTAATACACCTTTAATAATATCGACACCTTAAGAAATTAAACTCTTAAGGTGAATAAACAAAGAACAGTTGGGCTGTTCTGATTAGTGACAATGAATAGCCCCGTCATCTACACGGGGCTTTTTTTATTTTGGAGAAATACATGGCTGCAATTACCGCTGCAATGGTGAAAGAATTACGTCAAAAAACTGATGCACCAATGATGGAGTGTAAAAAGGCTTTAAGCGAAGCTGACGGCGATATGGCTCGTGCAGAAGAGCTTTTGCGTGTTAAATTAGGTAATAAAGCCAGCAAAGCTGCTAGCCGCGTTACTGCTGAAGGTCTAGTTGGTATTTTCGTTGCTGATGACGCTAAGAGCGGTGCTTTAGTTGAGGTTAACTGTGAAACTGACTTCGTTTCTAAAAACGAAGATTTCATCAATTTCGTTAACGATATCGCTAAGCTAGTTGCTGAAGTTAAGCCTACTGATGTTGAGGCTTTATCTGCTGTTGAGTTCCGCGATGGTACGGTTGAGTCTGTTCGCTCTGCACTTATTGGTAAAATTGGCGAAAACATTTCTGTTCGTCGCTTCAAACACTTCGAGACTGATAACAAATTAGCTGAATACAACCACGGCGGTCGTATTGGCGTTTTAGTTGATTTTAACGGTGCTGACGAAGTTGGTAAGGATTTAGCAATGCACGTTGCTGCTTCTCGTCCACAAGCTCTTGATGAGTCTGGCATTTCAGCCGAACTAATCGAAACTGAGCGTTCAGTAGCTAAGCAAAAAGCCGAAGAAGAGGGCAAGCCAGCTAACATCATCGATCGCATCGTTGAGGGTACTGTTGCTAAGTACCTAAAAGAGGTTACTTTACTTTCTCAGCCATTCGTTAAAGATGATAAGCAATCAGTTGAGCAAATGCTTAAAGCAAATGACGCTTCTGTTGCTGACTTCGCTATGTTTGTAGTTGGCGAAGGTATTGAGCGCAAAGAAGAAGACTTCGCAGCTGAAGTTGCTGCAGCTCAACAATCTTAATCAATTGATTGAGTAAGTTATTAGATCTATAGGTTTACACAGTGATCTAATAACAACAAAAACCGGGGTCCACAAGATCTCGGTTTTTTTATGCATGTCCCTATTGGATCATCAAATTTGATAAAATAGGGCGAATCTTTTTATATGGTGTGCAAATGAGTAGTGAAATTGCTTATAAACGAGTTTTATTAAAGCTCTCGGGCGAAGCTCTAATGGGTGAAGATGCCTTTGGAATTAATCGTCAAACGATCACCCGCATGACTCAAGAAGTGGCTGAGATCGCCAAATTAGGTGTTGAGTTAGCGATTGTTATTGGTGGTGGTAATATTTTCCGTGGGGTAGCACCAGGGGCTCAAGGTATGGACCGTGCAACTGCTGACTATATGGGCATGATGGCCACGGTTATGAATGCCTTAGCCTTACAAGACGCGCTTAAGAGTCAAGGTGTGGTTGCGCGTGTACAGTCCGCAATCAATATTGATCAAATTGTAGAGCCTTATATTCGCCCTAAGGCCTTACGTTACCTTGAAGAGCATAAAGTAGTTATTTTTGCGGGTGGTACTGGTAACCCATTTTTTACTACTGACACAGCAGCTGCCTTACGTGGCGCTGAGATTGGTGCCGAGATCGTATTAAAGGCCACAAAGGTTGATGGCATTTATTCTGCCGACCCAAACAAAGATCCTAAAGCAACTCGCTATAGCAACATTAGTTTTGATGAGGCGATCTCTAAGCGTCTAGAGGTGATGGATTCAACTGCTTTCGCACTTTGTCGTGACCAAAAATTACCAATTAAAGTCTTCTCTATTAATAAGGTAGGCGCTCTAGAGCGAGTTATCCGTGGTGAAGACGAAGGTACTTTAGTCCACGTTTAATAATTAATAATTGAGAGTTAAAGAGAAAATTCATGAGTACAAATCAGATTATCAAATCGGCTGAAACCCGCATGGGTAAGTCGATCGAGAGTTTAGCAGGCAACTTAGCCAAAATCCGTACTGGTCGTGCACATAGTGGTTTATTAGATCACGTACAAGTTGATTATTACGGTTCTATGGTACCTGTTACTCAAGTCGCTAACGTTAGCGTGATTGATGCCCGTGCATTAAGCGTACAACCATGGGAAAAAAATATGCTTGCAGTGGTTGAAAAAGCTATCCGTGAATCTGATCTCGGTTTAAACCCAGTACCAGTTGGTGATTTAATTCGCGTGCCGATGCCCGCTTTAACTGAAGAGCGTCGTCGTGAGTTAACCCGCGTTGTGCGCGCAGAAGGTGAAGATGCAAAGGTTGCTATCCGTAACCTACGCCGTGAAGCCAACGATGGTTTAAAAAATCTCGTTAAAGACAAAGAAATTTCAGAGGATGATGAGCGTCGTTTACAAGAGGTTGTACAAAAGCTAACTGATAAATACGTTAGTGAAATCGACGATTTAATTGCTCGCAAAGAGGAAGAGGTGATGACTGTTTAAACAGTTATCATTTCGAGTTTTTAGTGTCTAAAATTAGCTCTACACAGGCGGTGCCTGGGGTCTCAAGCATACCAAATCACTTAGCAGTGGTTATGGATGGTAATGGTCGCTGGGCCACCGAAAGGCATTTACCCCGCACCGCAGGTCATCTGCGCGGTATTAGCGCAGTTCGCAGAATTGTGCGATATTGTGGTGAAAAGGGTATTAAATATCTGACACTCTTTAGTTTTAGCTCTGAAAATTGGCGACGGCCAAAAGAAGAGGTGGATTTATTAATGCGCCTCTTTTTGCGTTCCTTACAAAAAGAGGTTAAAACCTTACACAAAAACAATATCTGCTTAAAAATCATTGGCGACACCACGGCTTTTAATCCTGAGATTCAAGAGTTGATCGCTAAAGCCGAGGATCTAACCAAAGATAATGATTTATTGTATTTGACCATCGCCGCTAACTATGGCGGTCGGTGGGATATTTTGAAAGCCTTTCAACGTTATATGGAAGAGCATGGCTCACATCCTGAGCGTATGGTTGATGAGCTAGAATTTGATAAATACCTTAGTATGTCTTGGGCTCCTGAGCCCGATTTGTTTATTCGTACTGGTGGTGAACAGCGCATATCAAATTTCTTAATCTGGCAATTAGCTTATACTGAGCTGTATTTTACACCTACCTATTGGCCTGATATTAAGGCTGAGCACCTTGATGAAGCCTTGGCATGGTATGCCAGTCGTGAGCGTCGTTTTGGTCAAACGAGTGCTCAATTAGTCAAATAGTTTAATCCCAAATTGAGAGTATTATGTTGCGAGAGCGCCTGATTACAGCGGCCGTATTATTATTAATTCTTGCGGTACTATTGTCACTAAAGCAAAGCGTTTACTTTGCTACTTTCTGCGTGATTGCATCAGGTTTAACCTTAGCAGAGTGGTGGCGAATCAGTTTGCCAGAGCGTTTTAAGTTACCTGCTTATGGACTTGCCGCCATATTAACACTCGTCACTATTTATTTCAGTTTTGCAATGGTGACGCGAGGCGATGAAGGTGCAGTAGCAACTCAGTTTACAGATACAGGGCTTATACGTCTGACCTTGATTTTAAGTGTTATAAGTAGTTTTATTTGGTTCTTTATTGTGCCTTTTATTTTAAAAAAAGCGCAAGTAGAGTTTAAAGATCAACATTTATTTCATAGTGTTTTTGGCTTATTTGCCGTTTCTTCTACTGCCTTAGCCCTAGTGGTTTTTGTGCAGTATCTAGGATCTTGGTTCGTATTTTCTTATCTTATTTTGATTTGGTGCGCCGATAGTTTTGCCTATTTTGGTGGGCGCCATTTTGGCGGTAAAAAATTAGCACCTGCTATTAGTCCAGGCAAAACACAGTCTGGCGCTATCTGTGGTATTGTGGCCGCAGTTCTTTGGTTATTAATAAGTGCTTATTTAAGTCCGAGCTCCTTTGGCGGTATTTTATTAACACAAACTAATGTGCTCATTGTTTTAATCAGTGGTTTCGTGTTAACTGTTTACTCGATTTTAGGTGATTTATACGAGTCACTGATGAAGCGCAGAGCAGGTCTCAAGGACTCGAGTCGTATCTTACCTGGTCACGGTGGGGTATGGGATCGCTTAGATTCTGCATTGGTTGTAACACCAATGACCTTTGTATTAATTTATATCTGTTTAGCTTAAAAGGTTTTAGGAATTAAAAATGGCAAGAGCTCAACGTATTTGCTTATTCGGTGCGACTGGCTCAATTGGTCAAAGCACGCTCGATGTGATTGCGGCGCATCCAGAGAGGTTTGAAGTCTATGCCATGAGTGCCTTTAATCAAGTCGATAAGATACTTGAATTAAGCTTAAAACATAATCCTAAGGTATTAAATTTACCTAACCAAGAGGCTAAAGATAAACTCTTATCGATTTGGCCCAGCTCTAAAGTCTTACCAGAGATTCGAATTGGTTCAGAGGCTCTAGTGCAGACAGCAACTGATACAGAGGTCGATACCGTCGTTTGTGCTATTGTCGGTACAGCAGGTCTTGCCTCGGCCTATGCGGCTGCACAAGCAGGCAAGCGTATTTTATTAGCCAATAAAGAGGCCTTAGTAGCATCAGGTCAGTTGTTTATGGAGGCAGTTAAGCAGAGTGGTGCAGAGCTACTACCTATTGATAGTGAGCACAATGCGATTTTCCAATGCTTGCCTAACCCCATTAAACACGACGAAATCAAACAAATTATTTTGACAGCCTCAGGCGGTCCTTTTAGAGATACTGATATTGCGCTGTTTGATAGCGTAACGCCAGAGCAAGCTTGTAAACATCCTAATTGGTCTATGGGTCGTAAGATTTCGGTAGATTCCGCAACGATGCTCAATAAAGGGCTAGAGGTTATTGAGGCGAAATGGCTTTTCGATATGCCACTAGAACAAATTAAGGTAGTGGTGCACCCTGAAAGTATTGTTCACTCGATGGTGCACTATAAAGATGGCTCTATGCTCGCTCAATTAGGTCATTCTGATATGCGCATACCGATTTCACACGCCTTAGCTTATCCAGCGCGCGTGACTAACCAAGCGCAGGAATTTGATTTAGAGCAGTTGTGTCAGCTTAATTTCAGATTGCCGGATTTAAATCGCTATCCATGTCTGCGTTTAGCTTATCAAGCAATGGAGGCAGGGCAGCTAAGTACCATTGTGCTTAATAGCAGTAATGAAATCGCAGTTGATGCTTTTTTAAATAATCAAATCAAATTTACCGATATTCCTCGATTAATTGAAAACATGCTAGCGCAAAATTGGCAACAATCGATTGACTCCATTGATGCTGTGCATGCTTTTGACGATGAGGTTCGAAGCAAGTCTCTAGAGCAATTGAAGCAATATGCCTAGAGCCTAAATTTAATCAAAACACCAGATTTTTAAAACCTAAATAGAAATTACATGCTAACAACAATTTTTAGCTTTTTAGTCACCATCAGTATTGTTGTCGTTTTTCACGAATGGGGACATTATTTAGCGTGTCGTATGTTCGGTATTCATGTCGAGCGTTTTTCCTTGGGCTTTGGCAAGGTGATTTACAAAAAGGTTGATCATCGTGGCTGTGAATGGGCTGTGAGTTCATTGCCCTTGGGTGGTTATGTTAAACCTTTATCATTGGAGTCTGAGCAGTTTGAAAAGCTGAAATCCAGACCAGAGGGTTTTAATGAGAAAGCCATTGAGGAAGTAACTCCTTGGCACCGTTTTGTGGTTTATGCTGCCGGTCCATTATTTAGCTTTATATTAGCTATATTGATTTATACGGGTCTTAATCTTAAGGGTGAACAAGAGGTCATTGCTTTATTAGGCGAACCGCCAGCGAGTTCTGTGGCAGCTGAGGCAGGTTTACAGCACAATGACTTAATCACAGAGGTTAATGGTACTGGGGTGTATAGTTGGTCTCAATTAAATGAAGCTTTATTAGACTCTATACATTTTGGACGTGAGGCACAGCTAAGCGTAGTTCGCAATCTAGATAGTCAAACTTTACCAAAGCATATTCGCGATTTAGAGCAACAACTTAGTTCTTATCCTAAAGAGCAATTAACGATACGTTTTAATCAGGTGAGTGGTACGCTGGATAAACGTGATTTAATGCGCGAAAGCGGTTTATTAATCGATACCTCTAGAGTTAGGGTGGTGGATGTTATTGCTGATAGCGCTGCAGCAAGAGCTGGCATTAGCGATGGCGATGTCATTAAAAACTTTTGTGATGCGGATGATATAGACAATCAGTCCAACAGATTTAGTCTTCAAAGCCTTATGGAGGCTTTTAAAACTCACCCTGAGCAACGGTTATGTCTGGTGGTTGAGCGTCAGCAAGCGGAGTATAACCTTGAGTTAACCCCAGATCGTGTGACTCAAAATGGAGAGAGTATTGGTCGCGCTGGAATGCGTTTGGCTGCCGATTTACCAACCTTCACAGTACGATATGGCTTGATCCAGAGCACAACCTTAGCCGTTAAAAAGACTTATAATCTAGCGTCAATGTCACTAAGTGTGGTTGGCAAAATCATTACTGGTGATGTGTCATGGCGTAACTTAAGTGGACCGCTGACTATTGCTGATTATTCAGGAAAAGTCGCACAAGCTGGTATTTGGCCGTTTATTTCTTTTATTGCCTTGATAAGTTTAAGTATAGGCGTGTTAAATTTACTACCAATACCTGCGCTAGATGGTGGTCAAATGGTTATTTGTGCCATTGAGGGAGTTCGTGGTAAACCCTTGCCCGATGCAATTATTCGCCAAGTTTATGCAGCAGGCTATTTAATATTGCTTATGTTGATGGTTTTAGCTTTTAGTAGTGATATTTTTAGACTTTTATGAATAAAGTTTAAATGACTACTAATCAATGGCATAATTGATTAGTTTATTCGTCTATTCATTTTGACTAACACTATTTATTTATTTGTCATAAAATTATGACGTTAGTTTTTTAATTGTTGCCAAATTGGTTTTTTGATTTTTAGGCAGTTTTCTTAAACATAAAGGATTGTTAATGCGTATTCGCCGAAACTTTACCCATAACAAAAAATCCTTAGCATTGAATTTATCAGCACTTTCAATGGCGGTATTACTTCCATTGAAAAGCTTTGCTTTTTCACCATTTGTTGTGCAGGATATTCGTGTTACAGGTTTACAAAGCGCTGAGCCGGGGATGGTCTTTAGTTATTTGCCGGTAGGTGTGGGCGGTACATTTACACAAGAGCAAGCGACCGATACGGTTAAACGTCTTTATAGTACTGGCTTATTTGATGACGTTAGTGTTAGCACACGCAATCGTGTGGTTGAAATTAATGTTGTCGAGCGCCCAATTATTACCTCTGTCATTTACGATGGCATGAAAGCCTTTAATGACAAGCAACTCAACGAAGCTTTATTAGACGTTGGTTTTGGTGAGGGGCGTGCATTAGATCCTGCTTTGTTAGATAGAGCTCAAGAGGAAATTCGTTCCCAATATGTTCTTAAGGGGCATTATGGTGCAACCATTGAGCATGTGTTAACACCATTACCTGGTAACCGTGTAGGTGTTAACTTTCAGGTACACGAGGGTGGTCGCGCCAGTATTCGTGATATTAACTTTGTAGGTAATGAGGCTTTTAAAACCTCTACGCTCAAAAGACAGCTTAGCCAAACTACTCCAGGCTATATGACCTGGTTTACAGGCAGTCATCGTTATTCGCGTGAAGGTATGGAGGTCGATGCTCAAAGCTTACGCGATTTCTACTTGAACCGCGGTTATTTAGATTTCCGCTTGAGTGAGCCACAAGTCAGCATTTCTACTGATCGTAAAGATATTACCCTTAACTACACAGTTCATGAAGGTGAGCCTTATACGATTCGCAAGCAACAATTAGCTGGTGATCTTTTAGGTCTTAACGAGCAGTTGCGTGAAGCAATTCAACAAAAAGAGGGTGAGGTTTATAACAACAGTCGCTCTCAAGAAACGATACGCCGTATTCAGTCACGTCTAGGTGAAATTGGTTACGCTTTAGCCGAGGTTAATGTTCATCCAATCACAAATCCTGAGACTCATGAAGTTGATGTAACTTATTTTGTAAACCCTGGTAAGCGCATCACTGTACGTCGCATTAATATTGGCGGTAACGTGCGTACCCGCGACCAGGTTATTCGTCGTGAGATGCGTCAACAAGAATCTGCTTGGTACGATGAGGCTCGTTTAGGTACATCTAAAGAGCGTGTTGAGCGTTTAGGCTACTTTAATTCAGTTGATATTACACAAGTACCAGTGCCTGGTACCGATGACCAAGTTGATATTAACGTTGACGTTAAAGAAACTCCTACGGGTATGATTAACCTTGGTGTTGGTTACGGTTCATCTGATAAATTAACATTTATGGCCGGCATTAACCAAGATAATATTTTTGGTTCAGGCACCAACTTAGGTTTACAAATTAATACAGGCCGTTATAACCGTGCCGCTGTATTAACTCATACCGATCCATACTTTACACGTAGCGGTATTAGTCGTACGACCTCATTGTATTTCACTGAACATCGTCCATATAACGATGCCGTATATGACCGTGACGAAAGAACCTATAAAATTCGTACGATGGGTTTTGGCATGAACTTTGGTGTGCCTATCTCTGAAAACGATCGCGTGTTTTTAGGTGCAACCTTTGAGAGAAACCGTGTTACCTTACCTATTGCGAGTGGCATTTTTCCAAAGGCTTATCATGAATTCGTAGAGCATTATGGTGAAAACACTAATGTCTTTTTACTTAATGCAGGTTGGACCAAAGATACACGAGACAGCGCTCTCGCACCTACGCGTGGTTACCGTACGAGCATAGATGGTGTAGTCGGTATGGGTGACTTAAATTATTGGGTTGCCAGTGTTAGTGGTCAATACTATTTACCTTTAACTGATCGATTTACACTAGCCTTTAACGCAGCAGCGGACTATGGCCGTACTTTTAACAGCAACAAACCGTTCCCAGTGATTAAAAATATGTACGCTGGTGGTATTGGTTCAGTTCGTGGTTACGAGGGGGCTTCATTAGGTCCTCGTGACTTAGATACTGGTGACTTCTTAGGTGGTTCAACCCGTGTTTTAGCCAATGTCCAACTCTATTTACCTTTCCCAGGAACACATAAAGACCGAACTTTACGTTGGTTTGTGTTTGCTGATGCGGGTAAGGTTGGTACCTCTGGTTTTTCAAAATGCACTATCGGTAATCCAAGATATGGTGGTTTAGTCGAAGATCCATGTGGTTGGAGATATTCGGCAGGTGTTGGTTTATCATGGCAATCACCTATTGGCCCACTAGAAATTTCTTATGCCAAACCACTTAATAGTAAACAGGGCGATAAAAAGCAGCAGTTCCAATTCCAAATCGGAACTTCTTTCTAAGCTCTAGAGGCTGTTTAAAATACAATTGGAAGTAACTCTTTTTTTGAATATCATGTAATATCAATAAGTGTTACTTCCACTGAATAATTAATTCAATTAGAGGTGTTTTTTAGATGAATAATACATCAAACCAAAACTTT
>JAAZGT010000082.1 GCA_012511095.1 Alcaligenaceae bacterium | reverse complement strand
TGGCAGATTACGCTTAGCTCGCGTCCATATTGATAGTGAGTCGGCTGCCTATGCGCCTTTATTAGCAAGATTAGAGCCCGTTGCTGTAAGTACCGGTGTCGACTCACCAGCGCCCGACATACCCGCACCTGAATTACAAAAAGCCTCTATCGATTTATCAAGTAATGGCACCTTAGTGGTGGGAATAGAGCTCGACCCTCACCAAAAATGGCCTATTTTAGAAATGAAAACCGATGAAACAGAGGCACTGATTGATGGCGGTAATATTGAGAGTCGCGAGCAACGTCACGCCCTTTTAAGCCAATTAGGTCAACGCGCAGAGCCTTTAGAGCAAATTTTATTTGTATGTGATGCGGAGCAAACGCCTGATCGCAGTCATTTAAACCTTATGCAGACCATTGCAAATTTTGGACAAAAGCATTTTGTCTTATTAATTAATCGTGGTCAGTCTGAGCGCGATCAAACAAAGCTATGGCTTAAATCGCTCAATGACTCTGGGGTCGAAGGCGATGCCATTTTTATGGACCTCGAAGCAGCTTATAATATGCTTGAACACTAAAGCACAAAGACAATGGATAAATTCAAGCAAGGCCTTAGGCCTAAAGATGACTACCTAAAGTTAGCAGTTGTAGGTCATACCAACACTGGTAAGACGTCGCTGCTACGCACCCTATTACATGATGCGGATTTTGGCGAGGTCGCTAACGCGCCTGCCACCACACGCCATGTTGAGGGGGCGATGTTGCGCATTGACGAATTAAAGTTGCAATGGTACGACACGCCTGGCATTGAGGATAGTATCTCTTTATTGGATTACCTTGAGCAGCTGCAACAACAAGAAGGTAGACGTCTTGATGGTCCTGCAATTATTGAGCGCTTCTTAGATAGCCCCGAGAGTCAGGGGCGTTTTGAGCAAGAGGCGCGCGTATTACGCCAGTTACTGCTTTGTGATGCCGGGTTGTATGTAGTTGATGTGCGTGAACCTGTACGCTCTAAGCATCGCGATGAGTTAGCCATTTTAGCTCGTTGTGGCCGCCCGATTATTCCAGTCTTGAATTTCTTACATAGCCCAGATAACTTCAGTGAGCAATGGAAAGAGGTGTTGTCACGCCTTGGCCTTCATTTGATCATTGAATTTGATACCGTAGCACCTGCTATTGATGGCGAGCAACAGCTTTATCAAAAACTAGCACTCGTCTTAGATGAGCACCGTGATGTTTTGAGAGACTTGGCTGAGGGCGCCAATAAAAGGCGTCAACGTCGTCGCCTACAAGGGCAAGAGCTCTTAGCAGAGCTGCTCATCGATGTCAGCGCCTTTAGACGCCAATCCGATGAGGATGAAAGCGAACGCGTTTGGCAAGACATGCAGGATGCTGTGCGTCAGCGTGAAAATAAGTTTATTCGCGACTTATTGGCATTGTATCGCTTCCATGAAACAGACTAGGAAGTAGATCTCTTACGCGTTAGAGGTGAGCGTTGGGAGAGTGATTTATTCAGTAGTGAAGCCCTAATGGACATGGGTATCAGAGTGGGCAAAGGCTTTGCTGCCGGAGCCATGGCGGGTGCCACAGTGGACATTATTACTGGTGGTTTAAGTCTGGGCACAGGTACCCTAGTCGGTGGCTTAGTCGGTGGACTATGGCAAGGTGCTGAAAAAGTCGGTAACCGACTCTTAGGTATGATTCAAGGTTATAGAGAGCTAACGGTTGATGACGCGGTGCTACGCTTGTTAGCAGTGCGTGGTTTAAGCTTATTGGATGCATTAGACCGTCGAGGTCATGCTGCCCAAGACCGTATTCAACGACATGAGTCCGAGTACAAATCGTGGCAAGAAGATAGCCTACCTCGTGCCTTGAGAAACGCTAGATCCTACCCTGAGTGGTCGACCTTAAATAAAGATTTTAAAGAGAGTCGCGGTAGAAACGAGGAGCTTAAGGAATTAAGCCACTTACTAAACGCCTAAAGTAACACGGGGTCATTAGGTAGCAGGTTTTCGCCATTATCATCTTGATCATCATATGGACAAGCCACTTTAAGAATGGCCTCAATTTGATCTACTGCGGCGTGTAGACCCTCGCGGAATTGCTTATTTTTAAAATAATTTGCTAATAATACGCTGACCTCAACCCACTTTTCATCGGCTACCTGTATACCACGGTCAGCAACAATCTCAATGGCTTGTCTTTCTAAAGACAAATACAGCAATAGCCCTGTATTTAAAGGCGTATCCCATACACGCAAGCGCCCATAAACCTCTAGCGCTCGATCGCGTGTTGATTCTAAATGATTAGGAAATTTACGCTCAACCGCTACCACCAGTTCAGCGCGATGTCCGCGCTCACTGTCGGCAATCTTATTAGAAAGCTCAGTTAAAAATTCCTGAGTAAAATAACGACGCCCCAGGTATTGACCCTTGACCGCATCAATACCCACGAGTTGAGTTAATTTATTACCAACCACCAGAAGCACCTCCACCACCGCTAGAGCCACCGCCCCCGCCACCAAATCCACCACCGCCGAAGCCGCCGCCAAAACCGCCACCACCTAGGCCGCCACCAAAGCCCGGCCAGTCACTACGACGACGTCTTGAACGATTTTTAGCGGTTTGTTGACTTGCCTCAAGCACCTTACCTGCCCCAAAGAATGACTTAACAAAGAAATTCCAGAACATAGCCAAGGCCCCGCCTATCAGGGCAAGAATAATGGAGCCAGTGACAGAAAAAGCAAAGAGGCCACCAACAAACGGTGCTAGCCAAACTGGCCAGAACAACACAAAAATCGCAAAGAAAATAATAAACTCAATAGGGATCCCCTCAGAATCGGGGACAGACCCAGAGCTTACGGCAGGCAAGTCCTCACCTTGAATCAATAGCGTCAATTGATCAACTGCCTTTTTAATACCTGCAAAGTAATTGCCCTCGCGAAACGATGGCGCCATATCACGATTAATAATATAAGAGGCCTGTACGTCAGTAATGGCTCCCTCAAGGCCATAACCAGTTTCGATACGCATGCGACGATCATCTTTGGCTACTAAAACCAAAACCCCGTCATCAATTTTGGCACGCCCAATACGCCACTCATCAAAGACACGTCGCGCATAAGTTTCAACGGTGTCATCGGGCTGCACAGTAGGCACCATCAGCACCATGATTTGTGAACCCTTTTCGGCCTGTAGCTGAGCTATATTGTGATTAAGCTCAGCTAACTGGGCTGGCGTTAAGGTGTTTGTCGTATCGACCACATAGTTAGTCAGCTCAGGCACAGGTACCTCAGCACGCGCAGGAGCAAATGCCATTACTAGTGCTAATAGCGTGGCTACTAGCACTAAGTAAGCAGAGCGTAGACTAACTGACTGGTTAAACAACGTCATAGCTTGACCCTAGATCTATTGAGCTGGACGTGGGTTATCAAAGCGAATGGTAGGTCTTTCCATAATGGTGTCTTGATTTTCTACACCAAAATTAGGTAGGACCTTATAACCAAAAATTTTCGCTGTAATTAAGGTCGGGAACTGACGAATAAAGGTATTATATTCCTGAACCTCTTTGATATAACGGCCACGTGCAGTTGCAATACGGTTTTCAGTGCCCTCTAACTGAATATTTAAATCTCTAAATAAACCATCTGACTTTAACTGAGGGTAATTTTCAGATACCGCGATTAAACGCGATAAGGCTGAACTTAACTGACCCTGCGCTGCTTGGAACTGAGCCATTTCCTCTTGAGTAGGGAGGCGGTCAGGCGAAACATTTAATGAGCCGACGCGAGCTCGTGCCTCGGTCACCTCTGTTAACAGTTCACGCTCATGTACCATATACGCATTAACACTCTCAACCAACTGTGGGACTAAGTCAGCACGACGCTGGTATTGGTTTAAAGTCTCTGACCAAGAAGCTTTAACGCCCTCGTCTAAACGCTGAATGTCGTTATAGCCACAACCTGCTAATAGGCTGGCTAACAAAACAGCCACAAATAATTTGAAGAATTGACGCATAGGAAACTCACTCTAAACAATTAAAACTTAATGTAATTTTAAAGCCATAGGAAAAATTACACCACCCCTATAGAATACAGATTGTAACTTAGGCTTGGGCGTATAATCGCTATGGGCACGATTTGGCGTGCCGTTTTCTTTTTTACGTTGTCTTTATGTTACTCTCCGTCTGGTTAGCTCTATTCTTTGCGGCATGGGCAATATCGATCTCGCCAGGTCCTGGCGCAGTGGCCTCAATGGCTGCTGGTTTACGCTACGGCATGTGGCCAGGTTCTGCCTTAATTTTTGGACTAATTTTTGGCTATTCCCTACAGTTTGTGATTAGCGTCATTGGTGTGGCCGCGATAATTCAAGCCTCTCCCATTTTGTTTGAAGTGATTAAGTGGATTGGGGTGAGCTATTTAATTTATTTAGGGGTCAAGCAATATCGCTCACCCGTCAGTATGGTTCGAGTCGATGTAAGCGAGATGCCCTCATCAACCGCAGGAAAGTTATTTTTACAAGGTTTTTTGGTTGATATTACCAATCCCAAAGCCGCCATATTTTTATTAGCAGTCATTCCTCAGTTTGTGGATACGGCAAACCCGTTGTTACTGCAATATGTAATTATTTGTCTTACCCTTTGTCTGGTGGATTTGGTGATTATGTTAGCCTACGCTGGTTTAGCGGCTAATTTGGTCAGATTATTAAAAAACCCACACATCACCGCCAGAATTAACAAAATTTTTGGTGTTTGTTTTATTTTAGCCGCTTTAACTATGGCCTTTATGAACGTTTAGATCCTCTAAGTTCATGATAAAATAGCAAAATTCAATTTAAGCTCGAAAACACAATTTATAAAAAGCATGTCTAGCAACAGTAAAATTTCACAAGAAGTCGCCAGAAGGCGCACCTTTGCTATTATTTCTCACCCCGACGCGGGTAAAAC
>JAAZGT010000081.1 GCA_012511095.1 Alcaligenaceae bacterium | reverse complement strand
GCATCGCGCATCACATTGACATTGCCAATACACTCAAAGGTGTGGTCAAAACCCCATTTGCTCATCTCGAGCAGTACCTCTTTGATGGGTTTATCGTGCTCTTTGGGATTAATACAGTCGGTAGCACCGAAATGCCTTGCTAACTCAAATTTATGGTTATTACGGTCAATGGCAATAATACGACCTGCTTTGGCCTGTCGTGCGCCTTGAACAACCGCTAGACCAATGGCGCCTAAGCCAAATACAACCACCGAGTCGCCTTCCTGTACCTTAGCCGTATTGTGTACCGCCCCAATACCGGTGGTAATACCACAACCTAATAAGCATACTTGCTCAGGATTGGCCTCAGGATTGATTTTCGCCAAAGAAACCTCGGCTACAACCGTGTATTCGCTAAAGGTTGAACAACCCATGTAGTGATAAATCGGCTTACCTTGATATGAGAAGCGGGTGGTGCCATCGGGCATGAGCCCCTGGCCTTGGGTTTCACGCACCGCAACGCAGAGATTAGTTTTACCTGAGGTACAAAATTCACACTTACCGCATTCAGCGGTGTAGAGTGGAATCACATGGTCACCAGGCTTTACGCTTGTCACGCCTTCACCAACCTCAACCACAATACCGGCACCCTCGTGACCTAGCACAACTGGAAAAACGCCCTCAGGATCATCGCCCGATAGGGTAAAGGCATCGGTATGGCAAACACCTGTGTGGGTGCAACGAATTAACACCTCACCTTTTTTGGGTGGTGCAACATCAATTTCTACGATTTCTAGTGGTTGACCCGCGGCAAACGCAACGGCGGCACGAGATTTAATCATGATGGTCTCCTTTGGATGATAAAGGTCTGGAGCCTGTTAGAGGCGCCTGAGATTGTTTTTTGTTGCTCTTTGGCTATCGCTAAAGATATATGTTGATTATAGATTTTCCCTAGCGTCATGACTGTAGTCATTTGCCCTTAGAAACACCCAAAACCTTTACGATGAATGAACTTTTGCTCCGTTTAGAACTCTATACAGATTGTTATGAGTGGTTCTTAGTTTATTTTTATCCTTTCGGGTAAAATAAGGCCCTAGCTCCTTTTTGGAGCATGTCATTCTTTATTTAGGCTCTGATTTTTATGTTTCCAGAATCATCGTTTTGGTTGATTATCGGCATTGCTTGGTTTACAGCATTGATCCCGTTTTTTACTGAGAAGTCTTTTGTTTATGTGCCCTGGCGCCAAGAGGGTGAGTCCAAGTCACGCTCTGCATGGTTGATTGCGATACGTGCTTTTATTCAATGGGCTTTAATTATTTATGCTGCCGTTTTGTTGGCAACGAGCAATAGTCAGGGTGTTCAACTAGCCGCTTTTGTCGGTAGCTTAATTTTATTTGCATTGCCTATTTTTACCGTGAGCAAAGAGGTGCAAATCAAGGTTTTTGCGGTAAGAGTATTTGAGTTGCTTGGCTTCTTCTTCTTTGTTGGTGGCATTGGTTTTGCTATTGAGAACTTTTATGCCAATCCGCATCGTCAAGAGTGGCAGTTTTATGCCATTGCCCTTTGTCTGTATATCGTTTTGGCTTATCCAGGCTTTGTGGTGCGCCACCTCTTTAGAAACCGCTTCAACCGTCGTCTCATTGCTCAGACCCAAGTGGCTGACGATTAGTACGTAAGTAATTGCTGGTATGGTTTTTTAAAAGCCAACATTCCACAATAAGTACCATCTAATTTAAATAAGGTGGTACTTATGTCCAAAATCTCTTTCTTAATTATTTTGACTTTCTTTTTGAGTGCCTGTAGCACTCAACCCGAGTGGTTACAACGTAAGCGCGAGTATCACGGTTGGGAGTACTCAAGTCGACAAGTCAACGATTATTCCTTTGATTGGGTAGTTAGTGGTTCAAGCATAGCCTCACCGCAACAGGTCTTTAGTGCCTCTGATGAGCTTTGGGTGCAATGGCCTACTAACAAAGAGTTGCCCGTCATTATCGGTATTGACGACAAGGGTAGGCGTCAGGTGCTGAGTTATCATCGTCGTCTGCCTTATTTGGTGATCAAAAATCATTGGCCACAATTACAGTTTAATTTGGCTGGTGAGCGTGCCTATGCCACCTATGGTTTAGAACAATAGTTGTAATTAGGTCGCCAATCTATTGAAATTGCACCGTTTTTGCTTGGAAATCGTTATAATTAAGGGTTAATCTTAATATTTTATTAATTAGCGTTTGTCAATGAAAGCATCCGAAATACGTAGTAAGTTTCTCAAGTTCTTCGAGTCCAAGGAGCATACGATCGTTCCTTCATCTTCTTTGGTGCCCTCAAATGACCCGACTTTGTTATTTACCAACTCGGGCATGGTGCAGTTTAAAGATGTGTTTACAGGGCGCGATAGTCGACCTTATAGCCGTGCAACCTCATCGCAGCGTTGTTTGCGTGCAGGCGGTAAGCATAATGACTTAGAAAATGTGGGTTATACCGCGCGTCACCATACTTTCTTCGAAATGCTAGGTAACTTTAGTTTTGGTGATTATTTCAAAGAAAAAGCCATTGCTTATGCTTGGGAATTACTGACTGAGGTCTATAAATTACCAGCCGAAAAACTATGGGTAACTGTTTACGCTGAAGATGACGAGGCCTACGATATTTGGGCCCAGCAAATTGGTGTGCCTACAGAGCGTATTATTCGCATTGGCGATAATCAGGGTGCACGCTACGCTTCAGATAACTTCTGGCAAATGGCCGATACCGGTCCTTGTGGTCCATGTTCTGAAATTTTCTATGATCATGGCCCAGAGGTTTGGGGAGGCCCTCCAGGTTCACCTGAAGAAGACGGCGATCGCTACATTGAAATTTGGAACCTCGTCTTCATGCAATATGATCGCGACGAGGAGGGGGTATTACATCCTCTACCCAACCCTTGTGTCGATACGGGTATGGGCTTAGAGCGTGTTTCTGCTGTATTACAGCACGTACACTCTAACTATGAGATTGATCTGTTCCAGCATTTAATTGGTGCAGCTGCACGTGAAACTAATACTACGGATCTTGAAAACAGCTCCCTTAAAGTGATTGCGGATCATATCCGCGCCTGTTGCTTCATGATTATTGATGGCATTGTGCCTGGTAACGAGGGTCGCGGTTATGTACTACGTCGCATTGTTCGTCGTGCCTTACGCCATGGTTATCGCTT
>JAAZGT010000080.1 GCA_012511095.1 Alcaligenaceae bacterium | reverse complement strand
CGTGATGTGGTTGATCTTTTCACCGAGTTAAATGTGCGCTATCTTTATGTGGTCAATGAGCAAAATGAGTTTATGGGCGTACTGGCACATACCGACATTACGCGCAGCCTATTAGGTGTTCTAAATCTCGATGAGCCTATACCGGCTCAGCTCATTTCTAGAACCTACCTAGAACCTCTACATCTTCGTATGACCCTAGATGAAGTACAAGACAAGTTCGTCGACTTTAACGGCGAACGCTTACCCGTATTGGACTTTGCGGAACCACCTCATTTAATCGGTGTGGTTTATAAATCAGATGTGCTTAGACGTTATAGCGAAATTAAAAAGTCCATCGATAAATCCAGCGAAGTTAAAATGAACCCCTTTATGCGTAGCTAATCATTAATGAGCGAATTGCAAAAAACATTAACAGCCTCATCGATCTATGAGTCTGCAGATCAACCTTGGCGCTTATCAATTGCTCCCATGTTAGATGTGAGTGATAGGCACGCCCGTTACTTTTATCGTTTATTAGCCCCCAAGGCCCTTGTCTATACAGAGATGGTAACCACAGGTGCTTTGATTTATGGTGATGTTAAGCGTCACTTACAATACAACGAGGAAGAGCATCCCGTCGCTTTGCAGCTGGGCGGTAGCGAGGTTGGGGATTTGGCGCGTTGTGCTAAGCTAGGAGAGGAATGGGGCTACGATGAAATTAATCTTAATTGTGGTTGTCCCTCTGAGCGGGTTCAAAAGGGCGCCTTTGGTGCCTGCCTTATGGCAGAGGTAGACTTAGTCGCAGATTGCCTCAAGGCAATGCAAGATGCGGTCTCCATACCTGTAACAGTTAAGCATCGTCTTGGTTTAGACTATAGCGAAGATTACGGTTTTGTGCGTGATTTCGTTGGTACGCTGATACATAAAAGCGATAACCGTGTGTTTATTGCACATGCGCGCAATGCGGTCTTAAAAGGCTTATCCCCTAAAGATAATCGTGAGATACCGCCTTTACGTTATGGCTGGGTTGCACAACTTCAAAAAGACTTTCCAGACGCTTTATTTATTTTAAATGGCGGTCTAACCGAGGTCTCACAAATGTACGAGCAAGCTCAAGTATTTGGGGGTATTATGATAGGTCGCGCTGCTTGGCACGAGCCGTACCGTATTGGTGAAATTAGTCAATTACTTTGGCCGCAGGTAGAGCACCTTAGTGTAGACGAGCTAATTCAGGCCGTTTATAATTACGCGATTAAACAAATTCAACAAGATATTCCTTTACGATTTGTCTTTAGACCCTTGTTGGGTTTATTTAACGGTCAAAAAGGCGCCAGGTTATGGCGACGCACTTTATCTGATGCACAACAGCTTAAAAAAGGCGATCCTGCATTGTTGCTTCAGACGTACGATATCTTTAAAAGCTCATCACAAAATTTTATTGAGAATTAACTCAATAAATTAAAATCAGCGAGTTAAGGGCGTAGTTCATAGCCTTTGTCTCAACTCGCAAAACTTTGTAAAAGTCAATAGAAAATAAGCTTCTTTTTTTAAAGAACTGATTGACTTGATTTTGATTACGTAATGTCTTTTAATACTACATATAGACATTCTTCTTACGATATTAACTATATATAGGCTTTTTGGTTTTGCTTGGCTCCATGGCGAAACAAGTCCAAAAAGCCCATTAATTAAGGGCTGACCATGAATAAATCTTTATTGGTGACCAAAAGAGATGGTCGTCAAGAACCGCTTGACCTCGATAAAATTCACCGTGTTTTGGATTGGGCTGCCGAGGGCTTGGATAACGTTTCCGTTTCTCAGGTAGAGCTACGTTCACAAATTCAGTTTTACGATGGCATTAAAACTGAAGACATTCACGAAACTATTATTAAAGCTGCTGCAGACTTAATCTCCGAGGAAACTCCTGATTATCAGTTTTTAGCAGCTCGCTTAGCCATTTTCCACTTGCGTAAAAAGGCTTATGGTCAGTTTGAACCACCTAAGCTATACGAGCACGTCAAAAACTTAGTAAAAACTAAGCGATATGACGAGCACTTATTAGAGGATTACACCGAAGAAGAATTCAATGAAATGGATTCTTTTTTAGTGCATGATCGCGATTTATCATTTGCCTATGCGGCAGTAAACCAGTTAGAGGGTAAGTATTTAGTACAAGACCGTGTGACTGGCGATATCTTTGAGAGTCCACAGTTTCTGTACGTATTAGTTGCGGCTTGCTTATTCTCTAAATACCCTAAAGAAACGCGTCTGCAGTACATCAAAGACTTCTATGATGCGATTTCTACTTTTAAACTGTCTTTACCTACGCCAATTATGGCGGGTGTGCGCACACCAACGCGTCAATTTAGTTCGTGTGTATTAATTGAGTGTGATGATAGTCTAGATTCTATTAATGCGACCAGTGCAGCTATTGTTCGTTATGTATCTCAGCGCGCTGGTATTGGTATTAACGCCGGCCGTATCCGTGCGGTTGGTAGCCCGATTCGTGGTGGTGAGGCGCAACATACTGGTTGTATCCCGTTTTATAAGCACTTCCAAACAGCAGTTAAATGTTGTTCACAGGGTGGTGTGCGCGGTGGTGCAGCGACCTTATTCTATCCAATGTGGCACTTAGAGGTTGAGTCTTTATTAGTACTTAAAAATAACCGTGGTGTTGAAGAAAACCGTGTACGTCATATGGACTACGGTGTTCAAATTAACCGCTTGCTATATCAGCGCTTAATTCAGGGTGGCAATATCACCTTATTCTCACCATCGGATGTGCCTGATTTATATGATGCATTCTTTGCAGATCAAGATGAGTTTGAGCGTTTATACGTGCAGTATGAGCAAGACGAATCAATTCGTAAGCGTAGCGTTAAGGCTGCCGACTTATTCTCATTAATGATGCAAGAGCGTGCGGGTACAGGTCGTATTTACATTCAAAACGTGGATCACTGCAATACGCACAGCCCATTTGATCCTAAGGTGGCACCAGTTCGTCAGTCCAACTTATGTCTTGAGATTGCTTTACCGACTAAGCCATTAAACGATATTAATGACGAAGAGGGCGAAATCGCCTTATGTACTTTATCGGCCTTTAACTTAGGTGCGATTGAGTCACTTGATGAATTAGAGCATTTATCTGATTTAATTGTACGCGCTTTAGACGCCTTACTGGATTATCAAGATTATCCAATCAAAGCCGCTAAAATTGCTACCATGAACCGTCGTACCCTAGGTGTTGGTGTGATTAACTTTGCCTACTACCTAGCTAAAAATGGCGCTCGCTATTCTGATGGCAGTGGTAATGCTTTAACTCACCGCACCTTTGAAGCGATTCAGTACTACTTATTAAAAGCGTCGATGAACCTCTCTAAAGAGTTCGGTCCTTGCTTGGCATTTGATGAAACAACGTATTCTGAAGGTATCCTACCTATCGATACCTACAAAAAGGATATCGATGCGTTCTGCCAAGAGCCATTACATTTAGATTGGGAAGCTTTACGCAGCGACATTAAAGAGCATGGCTTACGTAACTCAACCTTAACCGCATTAATGCCCTCAGAGACCTCTAGCCAGATCTCTAATGCCACTAATGGTATTGAGCCACCGCGTGGTTTAATTACGGTTAAAGCCTCTAAAGACGGTGTGTTACGTCAGGTGGTGCCTGAGTATCAGCGTTTAAGACACCAATACGAAACACTCTGGAATATGCCTTCAAACGATGGTTATTTGCGCTTAGTAGGTATTATGCAAAAGTTTGTAGACCAAGCGATTTCCGCTAATACCAACTACGATCCTCAACGTTATGCGGGCGGCAGAGTGCCGATGAGCGAGTTATTAAAAGACTTACTAAACGCTTATAAGTACGGTTTGAAAACACTTTACTACCACAACACGCGCGACGGTGCTCAAGACGAGCAGGGCGACTTAGTATCCATCGCCAGTGCCGGTGACGATGATTGCGAAAGCGGCGCTTGCAAGATTTAAATCTTCTTCGCACTTAGACCTATGACTGGTCTAAGTGCGTAATACCCGTTTTTATACAAGAGTTTATATGTTATATAGTACGTTTAATGAGACCCCAAACAATGCGCTCTTAGAGCCCATGTTTTTCGGTCAAAGCGTTAACGTTGCACGCTATGACCAGCAGAAATTTGAGATTTTTGAAAAGCTAATTGAAAAGCAATTATCATTTTTCTGGCGTCCCGAAGAGGTTGATGTTTCTCAAGATAGAATTGACTATGCTAATTTGCCAGAACATGAAAAGCATATTTTTATTTCAAACTTGAAATACCAAACCCTATTAGACTCAATTCAAGGTCGTAGCCCTAACGTGGCTTTTTTACCTATTGTGTCACTACCTGAGTTAGAGACATGGATTGAGACTTGGTCTTTTTCTGAGACAATTCACTCACGTTCATACACTCACATTATTCGTAATATTGTGAATGACCCATCAATAATTTTTGATGGTATTGTGACCAACGAGCATATTTTGGAACGTGCTCGTGATATTTCTAAGTATTACGACGATTTAATTCGCGCAGTCAGTCTATACCAATTACATGGTGAGGGTACTCACACACTAAATGGTAAGACCGAGGTTGTGAGTTTAAGAGAGCTTAAGAAAAAGCTTTATCTCTGCCTAATGTCAGTGAATATCTTAGAAGCTATTCGCTTTTATGTGAGTTTTGCGTGCTCATTTGCCTTCGCCGAAAGAAAGCTCATGGAAGGTAATGCCAAAATCATTAAATTGATCGCTCGTGACGAGGCCTTACACTTAGTAAGTACTCAGCATATGTTAAATATTATGCGTAACGGTCAAGACGATCCAGAAATGGTTGAAATTGCCAAAGAGCTAGAGCAAGAGTGTTTTGATATGTTCAAAGACTCAGCTGAGCAAGAAAAAGAGTGGGCTTCTTATCTCTTTAAAGATGGTTCGATGATTGGTCTTAACCGCGATATTTTATGTAAATACGTTGAGTATATTACTAACTCACGTATGCAAGCAGTTGGTCTTAAGCCTGCTTTTGAGGGTGCCAACCAAAACCCAATCCCATGGATTAATGCTTGGTTATCATCTGATAACGTACAAGTTGCTCCTCAAGAGGTTGAGATTAGTTCTTATCTCGTGGGTCAAATTGATGCCGAAATTAACCCAGACGTATTATCTGGATTTGAATTATGAGTCGAGTCTTCACCTGGGATGGTAGCTTTGAGCTCTTAAGCGATGAAACAATGCTTGAGGGTTTAGAGCGCCAAGGTTATGAAGTCGAATACCAATGCCGCGCAGGCTATTGTGGTTCATGTCGCACCACCTTACTTGATGGTGAGGTGAGTTATTTGATAGAGCCCTTAGCCTATGTTAATCCAGGCGAGATCCTGCCTTGTTGCTGTAGACCAGCACCAGAGGCTAAGGTTGATGTGCTGGTAGCAGGGCAAAAGGGTCAAGAGCCAAGTCCCGAAATTGATGATGAGACCGAAGAGTTTTACGAAAAGCTATTTTAAGCAAATTTATCGTTAGTCAAATTTAACGCCCGAACAAAATGTGTCGGGCGTTTATCATTTTAATTAGCGACTAATAAATCTCAGCAATAGTCACATCCTCTTTGGCAAAGGTTCGCTCTAATGCCACGCGAATCTTTTCATCATTAAGTACATGTAACATATTTTTATCAAATAGAAACTCATCAATCAATGGTTGAATTGAGCTACTATCGTCGCAAACCAGAGCCCAGACAGCATCTTTAGACTCAGAGCCACGCATGACATAACCTAGGTCAGATAGCATATATAAAACATGAATCAGGTTAAATTGACTCGTATGGATAAGTGATTCAAACTGCGACTCTGTTACGCTAGGCTGTTGTAATAATCTTTGATTATGCAGCACCCTTAAAATTTTAATAGCTAGTAAAAATCGAGTACCTGAGCGATGGTTTTGTGCAATTAAGCCACGACGTATTTGCGGCATTAAAGACACAATATATGCGCCTAATAATACAATCAGCCATGACATATATACCCAAATTAAGAAAATTGGCAAAACCGCAAAGGTGCCATAAATTAAAGTATAGGTCGGAAATTTACTTAGGTATAAGGTAAAACCAGAGCGCATTAAGCCTGAAATGATGGCCATAAAAAAGCCGCCGACCAAGGCATCTCTAAATTTAATACGGCGATTTGGCACAATATAATACAATAAACTCACCAATAAGCCCGTAAACATCATTGGCAACAAAAAGCTTGTTGTTCTTTGCACTAATGAAAATTCACCTAAAACGGTTTGTTGTACCGCCGTTGCGCTAGCCCATAAACTAAGTGCTAGAGCAAATGGACCTATGGACAATACCGCCCAATAGACCAAAATACGCTGCAACAGAGAACGTGGTTTTCTAACTTGGAAAATTTGGTTTAATGAATCCTCAATAGTCATCATTAACAATATTGAGGTGACAAATAAGAAGATAGTACCAATGGCAGTTAAGCTCGTGGCTGCTTCAGCAAAGGTATTTAAATACCCGAGTAGTTGTTCTGAAATGTTTTCGGGAAAAAGACTTTGACTTAAAAACTGCTCAAGATAAATTTTAAAATCATTAAAAATAGGAAAGGCTGTAAATAATGATAGGATGACAGCTAATAGTGGTACTGAAGAGGTGATAGAGGTGTACGATAAACTTGCCGCTTTATTTGTTAAACCCTCATTAATTAAGCGAGTAATAGCGAACATCAAAACATCTTTATAAAAGCGCCAATCAAATATTGAGTCGCGATAATTTTTGATAAAAACCTCGTCATTATCAAAATTATCTTTATCTGATGGTGCTTTGTTATCTAATAAACTCATTACTTGCTCTCTGTAATCTAGTAAAACAAAATGAATAGCGATAACTAAACTCGCTAATGGTTCAGCATTAAAAAATATAGCATACAATAGCCTGTGTCGTTGATAACCGTTATTAGTCTCAAATATGGTCCCTTTAAATCCTGTTTATAGATATACCGCTTTTTTCTCTACTTTATTATTAATTATTTTGTGCGTTTTGTGGGAGTGGGTATTAGATCCAGTAGTCCCAGGTGGTAGTTGGTATGCATTAAAAGCCTTACCCTTAGTGTTCCCATTGTATGGGTTATGGCGCGGTAATTTGTATACTATGCAATGGACAGCCATGCTTGTGCTACTCTACTTTATGGAGGGTGTAGTACGCTGGTATACAGATTCAACCATATTTTCTAGGCAGTTGGCCATGGGTGAAGCGTTATTAGCCATGTTCGTTTTTTACAGCGCTATTATGTATGTGCGCCCTGCAAAGCGACTTGCTAAGCTTCGCAAAAAATCCGGTCAATAAGCCTAAAGCAATCAAATTATGAAATCATTAAAAATCACTAACTCTTTTGCTGAGCTTTCACCTGAGTTTTATACCCGCTTATCAATGCAGGGTTTAAAGCATGATGTGAAATTGCTCCATGTAAACCCAAAGGTTGCCGAGTTATTAGGTATTGACCGCAACCAATATGAGAGTGATGAATTTTTAAAGATTATGTCAGGCCAAGCTGATTTACCGGGTGGCATCACTTTATCTGCTGTCTATAGTGGTCACCAGTTCGGTGTGTGGGCTGGTCAATTGGGCGATGGCCGCGCGCATTTACTAGGTGCTATTAAGTCATCTGATCCTACAATCCCAGACTGGGAGATTCAGCTTAAAGGCGCAGGTCTTACCCCTTATTCACGCATGGGAGATGGTAGGGCGGTGCTACGCTCTAGCATTAGAGAGTATCTGGCTAGTGCTGCAATGGATGGTCTAAACATCCCAACAACCTTAGCCTTAAGCATAACCATGTCTCAAGATCGGGTCCGTCGTGAGCGTATGGAAACCGCTGCGATTGTGTCGCGTGTGGCACCTAGCTTCGTACGCTTTGGCTCTTTCCAGCATTGGTATGCCAAACAACGTCCGGATTTGTTACGCGAATTATTAGATTATGTTTGTGATCACTTCTTTGCCGATCAATTACAAAAAAAATATAGCGATATCAAAGACAAGGTTTTAGACTTCTTAGATATTGTTGTGAAAAAGACCGCGCATTTAATGGCTCAATGGCAAAGTGTGGGTTTTGTCCACGGGGTGATGAATACAGACAATATGTCGGTGTTAGGTTTAACCATTGATTATGGTCCTTATGGTTTTATGGAAAATTTCTACCCGAATTGGGTTATTAACCATAGTGATCATGGCGGGCGCTACGCTTTTAGCCAACAAGTTAATATCGCTTTATGGAATCTACACCAATTTGCTAATTGCTTTACTTTATTAGGTCTTAAAGAAGATGAGCTCAGAGAGGTTTTAGAAAAGTACGCTGATTATTTCTACGATAGCTTTTTTGAAATTCATGCTAAAAAGCTTGGATTTAGGGATTTAAGCTCTGAAGATGATGATCTTTTTAACGATTTCTGGACTTTATTAACCAAGCATGCCGCAGATTTCACCCTAAGCTTTAGGCGTTTAGCCGATATTCACACCAATGAGCAGTCTTGGTTAAGTCTATTTAATGGTGCTGATGACGCTAAGGCTTGGTTAGCTTCATATAAAGAGCGCCTCAAAAAAGACAATCTTGATCCAATAGAGCGTCAAAAGATGATGAATAGCATTAACCCACTTTACACCTTGCGTACTTATATGGCACAAGAAGTGATTGATGAGGCTAAAAACGGTTCTAGCGAATTACTCGATTTTAT
>JAAZGT010000079.1 GCA_012511095.1 Alcaligenaceae bacterium | reverse complement strand
TTAAGCGTTGAATCTCACTCGTACCCTCATAAATCTGCGTAATACGCGCATCACGATAGTACTTTTGCACTAAGTAGTCTGATAAATAACCATAACCACCATGAATCTGTATTGCCTCGCTACAGACCTTTTCTGCGATCTCAGAGGCATACAATTTGGCTTGAGAAGCTTCTGATAAACAAGGTAGGTTTTGTGTTTTCATACTAGCGGCGTGTAACGTCAATAAACGTGCTGCATTAACCATGGTCGCCATATTCGCTAACTTTTCGGCAATCACAGGATGCTGAGTTAATGCCTTACCAAACTGCTCACGGTCATTAGCGTACTCTACAGCTGCATCTAAGGCAGCACGAGCGATCCCCACCGCTTGGGCAGCAATCCCGATACGACCATTTTCTAGATTAGAAAGTGCAATGGATAACCCTCTGCCCTCTTCACCCAAGAGCATATCCGATGATAGCTCACAATTATCCAAACTCACTGCGCATGTATCAGAGGCCTTAATACCTAACTTCTTTTCAACGCTCGTTACTTGATAACCCGGGTTGTCAGTCGGCACAATAAAAGCGCTAATACCGCGTTTGCCCTGACTAGGATCAGTCACCGCAAAAACATTAGCCACGCCAGCACGTTTACCATTGGTCACGAACTGCTTACTGCCATTTAACACCCACTTATCACCTTCACGCACCGCGCGGGTTTTAAGATTATGGGCTTCGGAACCCGCTTGAGGCTCGGTTAAGCAGAAAGCACCGATGATTTCACCCGTACACATACGAGGCAACCACTCCTGCTTTTGCTGCTCATTACCACTATTTAAAATGGTGCCACAGCCTACCGAACTATGTACACTCATCATCGTGGCCATAGCAGCATCAGCGGCTGCAATTTCTTCAATCACTAAGGCATAAGCAATATAGTCACTATAGGTGCCGCCGTACTCCTCAGGTACAGTCATACCTAAGAAGCCTAGCTCGCCCATTTGCTCAATCACATCATCACCAAGCCAATTAGCCTCTTCCCACTCTAAGGCCTTAGGTGCAATCTCATTTTGAGCAAAATCGCGCGCCATATCGCGCATCATAATGTGGTCTTCGCTTAAGGTAGTATTAAACATCTCCCCCCCTTATTTAGTTTGAATATGCTTCAAGATTGAAGAAAAATCGATACGACCGTTACCAGCTTCACTTGATTCACGGTATAGATCATGGGCTAGATTACCCATCGGCACAGCGCTTTCAGATTGAGAAGCAGCCTCAAGTGCAAGCCCCATGTCTTTTAACATTAAATCAGTAAAGAAGCCACCCTTGTAATCACGACCTGCTGGCGCAGTTTCAACCACGCCAGGCCATGGATTATTAATTTCTGAGCTCCAGCAACGCCCCGAAGAGGTGTTGATGATACCGGCTAAGATCTTAGGATCCATGCCTAGCTTAACGCCTAAATTCATCGCTTCAGCCACGCCGACCATGCTAATACCCAGTAGCATATTATTTGCCACCTTAGCTACTTGACCATTACCATGACCACCGCAATAAACAATGTTTTTACCCATGGCCTCAAACACTGGCTTAGCTTGGTCAAAAGCCTCTTGAGTACCACCCACCATAAAGGTTAGAGTGGCATTTTGAGCGCCTACGGTACCGCCTGAAACTGGCGCATCTAATATCACAATGCCTTTAGCCTCAGCAACCTCAGCAACCTCACGTGCACTTGCTGGATCAATAGTCGATGAATCAATCATAATGGTACCCGCAGCGGCTGCAGCGATAATACCGCTCTTGCCATCTTCACCTAAGTACACCGACTTAACATGAGCTGCAGCAGGCAACATAGTCACAATCACATCTTGACCTGCTTCAGCAACCTCTACAGGCGTTGTTGCAACGTTAATCTGGGCCTGCTCTTGCAAAGCAGCAATAGCTTCAGCTGATAAATCGAATACCGTTAATTCGTGGCCTGCTTTAGCAAGATTTAGAGCCATTGGGCCGCCCATATTGCCAAGACCAATAAAACCAATACGCATTTTTTGTCTCCAAGAGTAATGACTTAGGTCATCTATTTTTTTCAGTTATGTTTAAACATACTCTTATGAATGTTATTTAATCGTCACTTTTACGACTTTCTAGGGTTAACCCAATATAAAAAGTCGTGTTTTTAAGAAAACTGCTCATAAAAATAGGATAAACGCTTTAAAACTGAGCATCATTTTATGCTCTTTTGGTCAAAAAAACCCTTAAAGCATGCGGTTTTGGGGTAAGATTAAATGTTTCTTTAACTTTTTTATAAAAAAATGTCCCTAATTGTACAAAAATTCGGCGGCACCTCGATGGGCTCAGTCGAACGTATTCAAAATGTGGCTAAGCGCGTTGCCAAATGGCATAAGGCAGGACATCAAGTCGTCGTTGTACCATCGGCCATGGCTGGTGAAACCAATCGACTTTTAGGCTTAGCTAGCGAGCTTTCTGAGCAAGCAGACCCGCGTGAGCTTGATATGCTTGCCGCAACGGGTGAACAAGCCAGTAGCGCCCTTCTTGCGATTGCCTTACAAGCCGAAGGCATTGACGCCCGCAGCTATACTGGTTGGCAAGTTCCTGTTAAA
Organism: Alcaligenaceae bacterium; assembly: GCA_012511095.1. GTDB lineage: Bacteria > Pseudomonadota > Gammaproteobacteria > Burkholderiales > Burkholderiaceae_B > Oligella. The sequence continues at coordinate 1,120 of JAAZGT010000079.1, read as the reverse complement.
ACCGATAGTTCCTTTACCAAAGCACGTATTAAAGACATTGACGGCACTCGCATTAAAAAGAGTCTAGACGCTGGTAAAGTTATTATTGTTACTGGTTTCCAGGGTATTGATCCTGATGGCCATATCACCACCTTAGGTCGCGGTGGTTCTGACACCTCCGCAGTAGCCATTGCAGCCGCTATTGGCGCTGATCAGTGTTTGATTTTTACCGATGTCGACGGTGTTTATACCACTGACCCACGTGTTGTACCTGATGCTCGCCGTATGAGCGTTATTACCTTTGAGGAAATGCTTGAAATGGCCTCTTTAGGCTCTAAGGTACTACAAATTCGCGCAGTAGAATTTGCTGGTAAATACAAAGTACCACTACGCGTTTTATCGTCATTAACTGATCCTGAAATTCCTGTAGAAGAAGAAATTGTTTCAGGCACCCTAATTACTATTGAGGAAGATTCAAAGATGGAAGCAGCTGTTGTTTCTGGTATCGCATTTAGTCGCGATGAGGCTAAAATCACTATTTTAGGTGTACCTGATCGTCCTGGTATCGCTTTTGGTATTCTTGATCCAATTGCTAATGCTAATATCGATGTTGATATGATCATTCAAAACCAATCAGTAGACGGTACTACGGATTTCTCATTCACAATTAACCGTGCTGATTATAAGCGTGCTGTTAAAGTGATTAATGAAAAGGTCTTAAACACTATCGAAGCACGTGAAGTAGTCACTGATGATAAGGTCTGTAAAGTATCAATCGTAGGTATTGGTATGCACTCTCATGCTGGTGTTGCTAGTAAAATGTTTAGCACCTTAGCTAAAGAAGGTGTTAATATCCAAATGATTAGTACGAGTGAAATTAAAACCTCTGTACTTATCGAGGATAAATACATGGAGTTAGCAGTTCGTGCCCTACATCAAGCCTTTGATTTAGGCAGCGATACAACAGAAGAAGAATAATTTTTCTTCCTCACTAAAAAAGACTAGCAGTTTTTTTGATTTGACTATATAATAATGAATTCTTTGGGAACGTGACCGAGAGGCTGAAGGTACTTCCCTGCTAAGGAAGCATACGGGCTTAAACCTGTATCGAGGGTTCGAATCCCTCCGTTCCCGCCAAAGA
>JAAZGT010000078.1 GCA_012511095.1 Alcaligenaceae bacterium | reverse complement strand
GTTGTGATAACTCTGTGAGGTTATTAATCACCTCGAGCATAGCATCACTAATGGCTACAAAATCTGAGCTCTTTTTATTACTTTCCTCAGAAATGCGGAAAATCTTGGCCTCGGACTCATCTAAGATTTCACGCGCTGAACGACCCTGCGGGTTTAAAGCTGCCGTACCAATCTCGTCCGAAGCACTTAATAAGCGACGTAAAATTGAACGCTCACGAACAATTTCTGCATACGTGCGGATATTGGAAACGGAGGGCGTATTTTGGGCAAGTGAGTTTAAATAAACTAAGCCACCAACCTCTTTATCTGTACCCTCAAGCGTTAAGGCATCAAACACCGTTAAGACGTCAGCAGGACGATCCATGCTGATAAGGTTTTGGATATGGCGCCAAATGATACGATGATGATGACGATAAAAATCATCCTCACTCAGTAGATCGCCCACTTGCTCATTTGCCAAGTTATTGAGCAATAGACCACCTAAGACGGACTGCTCGGCCTCAATCGAATGTGGCGGTAGACGCAAATTATCAAGCTCATGCTCAACCTGAGAGCTCATGCTAATCAAGTCGTCATCGATGGACATGGAGGCATCAAACTCTGGTGCTGGACCCTCTATATCCATAGGAGGTATTGTTGACATTTCCTCATGGGGTATGTCAGGGAAAATATCCTCTGGAAACTCAACAGCTAGAGCGTCATCATGAGTCGTTACATCCTCTGAAAACGACTGCTCATCTTTATTTGACATAATTTTTATGGTGATAAATTTCGGTAGTTAAAAACAAAATAGCAGTAACGATTATATCGCTACTGCTATTTTTATACAGATTAGTTTAATCTTAGAAAGATTGAAACTTAGGCCATCTCACCGATTACGTTAACAGTGATGTTGGCATCGATATCTGCATATAAGTGTAAAGAAACTGGGTACTCACCAACTGCTTTTAAAGCACCTTCTGGCATACGTACTTGGCTTCTTTCAACTTCGAAACCAGCTTCTTCTAATAAGCGAGCGATATCGATAGTGGTTACAGAACCGAATAAACGGCCATCAACACCAGCTTTTTGAGTAATATCTAGTTTGAAGTCTTCTAATTTAGCGGCTAATGCTTTAGCAGCAGCAAAACGCTCTGCTTGCGCTTTTTCTAACTCAGCACGACGCTGCTCAAACTCTTTGATAGCAGCATCAGTAGCGCGTTGCGCTTTACCCTGAGGGATTAAGTAGTTGCGAGCGTAGCCGTTACGAACACGAACGACATCACCTAACTCACCTAACTTACCGATTGTTTCTAATAAAATTACTTGCATGTTGCCACCCCTGATTATTTATGACCGTCAGTATATGGTAACAAAGCTAAAAAGCGAGCACGCTTGATCGCTGTGTCTAACTGACGCTGGTAGTGAGCTTTTGTACCGGTTAAACGAGCTGGAATTACTTTACCAGTCTCAGTAATAAAATCGCGTAAGGTATCGATATCTTTGTAATCAATTTCCTCAACACCTGCTACCGTGAAACGGCAGAATCTGCGACGCTTAAATAATGGATTTTGCTGTGGAAAACGACTTCTTCTGTCTCTTCCTCTTCTTGCTTGTGCCATGATAATTACCTTTAATATGGTTGGGATTTTATCCCTAAATTCTTTAAAACTAAACGATGATTGGGTTGCTATTTTGCTGCCTAAATTGCTGAATATGAAGTATGAGCCTACGGGTGTTTTTGCGAGTCGTGGTTAAAAATCCCTCAACCTCTAAATAACTACCCAATGGAACCTGATTTAAGGTTTCTGCTATATCACCAATCGCTCTGGCTTCAAATTCGAAGTCTAATTGTCGCGGATGGCCCGCCTCTACAACCTCAGACTGATGCGATAAAACAAGGTCTAATACACTAATACCAGCTGGCGTATATCTTAAGGTCTGAATCTCAGTTAAGATTACCCGCAATTGAACTTTATTCATATCAATTACTGGTTTTGTGCAAAATGCAATTACTCTGCAACTAGGAATTACTCCTCAGCTGCTTCCTCTTCGTCTTCTTCAATTTCTACTTCGTCGTCATCACGCTCTTGTCTTGGCGCGTTGTCATCAGAAGATCTGCGAGAATCGTCACGCTCAACTGATTTCATCATAACCGATGGCTCAGTGATGGCTTTGTCAGTTTTGATGATTAGGTTACGAAGAATCGCATCGTTATAGCGGAAAGAATGCTCTAGCTCGTCTAAAGCATCTTGACCACACTCAATGTTCATACAAACATAGTGTGCTTTAACTAGCTTTTGGATTGGGTAAGCTAATTGACGGCGACCCCAGTCCTCTAGGCGGTGAACATTACCACCTTTTTCAGTAATCATGGCTTGATAACGCTCAACCATGGCTGGCACCTGCTCGCTTTGATCAGGATGCACAATAAACACTACTTCATAGTGACGCATATTAACTCCTATGGATATTTAGCAAAGCCCAGATATGCATAAAACAGAGCTTTACATAAAAAGCCCGTCTCAGATTGTGGGATTTTCATGTTGAAATTAGCAACCACACAATTTAAAGATCGAGCAAGAAACCAAGTATTATATAGATTAGAAACGAAAAAATCAAGCGTTATCTAGGATAAACGCTTGATTTCTGTAGCTTTTAAGGCAAAGCAAATCAATAACTTAGCTTAGGCTGTCCCTTCTAAAACGGCATAGGCTGAGTGATTATGAATTGATTCAAAGTTTTCAACCTCAACGCGATATGCAACAAGACCAGGCCATTGCTTCACACGAATCGCTACATCGCGAATTAGATCCTCAACAAATTTAGGATTGTCGTATGAAAACTCAGTCACGTATTTTTCATCAGGACGCTTTAATAAAGCCCATAACTGACTAGAACCCTGCTCCTCAATAGCACGAATAAAATCGTCTAAAACAAAATCCTCAGTCGTTTCGATTTGTACTGTTACATGTGAGCGTTGATTATGCGCCCCATAGTCAGAAATCGCTTTGGAGCAAGGGCAAAGACTCATCACTGGCACAACCACTTCAGTTAAGAAGCGCACGCCGTCTTTATTAGCAAAAGCAGTCCAAGTAACCTCATAGTCCATCATACTAGTCACACCACTTACTGGTGCTTTTTTAGTAATGAAATACGGGAAAGTGACACGAATTTCGCCCTCGTCTGCATTTAACAAAGGCAACATAGCGGCAGCCATTTGTTTAAATAATTTAGCATCCATGCCTTGCGCATGATACTCATCGATTAGACCCATAAAGCGTGACATATGAGTACCTTTTTCGGAGGCAGGCAACATGACGGCGGTATCCCACACACCTACTGTACCTAAAATATCACCCTGGCCATTTTTAACCGATATGGGATGCTTAACTTGACGCACTCCTACACGATTAATCTGGATGCGTCGTAAATCCGTGCTACCTTGAACATCAGGCATCACGGGCGTATTTGATTCAGTTAATTTCATTTAATTCCTACACAATAAGATTCAAGCGACTGTTGTGGTGCGCTACTTTTGTAAAAGCTCGGCAAAACGCTGCTCTACTGATTGCGTTATACCCTGTGCGTCTAGACCTAACTCAGCACGCAGGGCATTTTGGTCGCCATGATCTATAAATAGGTCCGGATACGCTAATTGCAAGACCGGTAAATTTATATCACGTTGATTGAAAAATTCTATTACGGCACTACCAGCGCCACCCATAAGAGCACCTTCTTCGAGGGTAACAAAGCCTTGATGCGTTTTGGCGAGTGCTAAAAGCATTGCTTCGTCGAGCGGTTTCACAAAGCGCATATCAATCAAGCTGAGATCGTATTTCTCGGCCACTTGCTTCGCCTCATGCAATAAAGGACCGAAAGCTAAAATAGCGAGTTTTGAACCTTGGCGACGTTGTACTGCTTTACCAATAGCTACAGTTTCTAAGCTCGTAGAGGTTTCTGCACCCACACCAGCACCACGAGGATAGCGTACAGACGACGGCCCTTCGTACTGATAACAAGTAGTTAATAGAAGTCTACACTCTGCCTCATCAGAAGGCACCGATACCACCATGTTGGGAATGCAGCGCAAATATGAAATATCATAATTACCCGCGTGAGTTGCGCCATCTGCACCCACCAGTCCCGAACGGTCCAAAGCAAAAGTGACGTCAAGATTCTGCAAAGCCACATCATGGATTAACTGATCATAGGCTCTCTGCAAGAACGTAGAATAAATCGCAACCACGGGCTTCATGCCCTCACAGGCTAAACCACCTGCAAAGGTCACCGCATGTTGCTCAGCAATTCCCACGTCAAAGTATCGCTCTGGGAAACGCCTTTCAAACTCAACTAAACCACTACCCTCACGCATGGCTGGCGTAATACCCACTAGCTTTTTATCAGCTGCGGCCATATCACAGAGCCAATTACCAAAGACCTGAGTAAAGGCTTGCTTAGATGGTTTGCCTGAGGATTGAATACCCTCCGATGGGTTAAATTTACCTGGACCGTGATAGAGCACCGGATCCTCTTCAGCTAGTTCATAACCATGACCTTTTTTAGTGATCACGTGAACAAACTGTAAGCCGCCAATGCGTTTAGCATTATCTAGTACAGGCAGTAAGGCATCTAAATCGTGACCATCAATAGGACCAATATAGTTAAAACCAAACTCCTCAAATAAGGTGTTGGCTCCCATAAAGCTTTTAGCTTGATCCTTAACATGCCCCTTAAAGCGACGCGCAAACTCAGCCATTGGCTCGGGTAACTGCTCAAGCACTACTTTGCTCATATCGCTTGCCTCTTTGTAAAGCGGCAAACCCGATGAAATCAAACGGCTAAAGTATTTATTTAAGGCACCAACTGGTGGCGAAATCGACATATCGTTGTCATTTAACACCACTAAAAGGTTAATGCCACTGGTATCACCCGCGTTATTCATCGCCTCAAAAACCATACCTGCGGTCATGGCACCATCGCCAATCACGGCAATATGCTGGCGGTCAATGCCTAGATTTTTTGAGGCCACGGCCATCCCTAAGGCTGCCGAAATAGAAGTCGACGAGTGTGCTGTACCAAAAGCATCATATGGCGACTCGCTACGCTTTGGGAAACCCGAAATATGGCCTTGTTGGCGAATAAATGGCAATTCATCGCGACGACCTGTTAAGACCTTGTGCGCATAGGCTTGATGACCTACATCCCAAATCAAACGGTCATCAGGCGTATTAAATAAATAATGTAGAGCCACGGTTAATTCCACCGTGCCGAGATTAGACGACAAGTGGCCGCCAGTATTTGCCACCGACTCTAAAATGTATTGACGTAATTCTTTAGCAAGCTCAGGTAATTGTTTACGACTGAGCTTCTTTAAATCATCTGGGGATTCAATTTTAGTTAATAAATTCTCTCGCATCTATACCCCTATCCTAGCTTTGGCGACGAACAATCAAAGCAGCCAGAGATCGTAATCGATCGGCACGCGGCCCAAGCGTTTGAATTGCTTCGAGCGCTTGTTGGTGCAAAGCATCGGCATAGGCCTTGGCCTCTTCTAAACCTAAAACGCTAACATAGGTAGGCTTATTGTCAAGCTCATCCTTACCCGCTGTCTTACCTAAAACGCTGGTATCCTCGGTCGCATCTAAAATATCATCAACCACTTGATAGGCTAAACCTAGTTTTTCTGCATAGGTCTTAAGCGACAAATGGTCTTCATAACTTGTTGCTACGGTTATTGACCCCAACAACACACTCGCTTGAATGAGAGCACCAGTTTTTAACTGATGCATTAGCTTAAGTCGCGATTTGGAAATCTGCTGATCGACCGAAGCCAAGTCCATATATTGGCCACCAACCATGCCCCTACTCCCAGAGGCCACAGCTAAATGCTGCATCGCTTTAACTACTAAAGCAGGCGCCACTGGCATATTGGCAATGGTCTCAAAAGCCAAGCTTTGTAGGGCATCACCTACTAATAAAGCATTGGCTTCACCATATTGTATATGCACTGTCGGTTTACCACGACGTAATTCATCATCATCCATACAAGGCATGTCATCATGCACTAATGAATAAGCATGAATTAACTCAACGGCTGTTGCCGCTGCCACTAATGCTTTTTTAGACTGCTCAACTTGCTCACTCGGATGCGCTGCCTCACCAGCGGCTAAAACCAAAGCCGCACGAATACGCTTACCACCTCCTAAACAGGCGTAACGCATTGCTTCGTGCAATCCAGCTAATTCAGGAGCTTCATCGGTCACGGTTAGACTCTGCTCTAAGGCAGACTCAATTGTTGGCACGACATGCGAACTTAACCAAAGATCAAAAGACGGATCTTGGACCATTTAATTACCCTCGTTATCCTGCACTAAAGGCTTGAGTAGATTATCTTGCAACACTTGCACCTGCAACTGCGCATCATCTAATTTTTGCTGACAAACACGGCTTAGTAACATACCGCGCTCATACGCTTTGAGCGCATCATCCAGTGACAATATTTGATTTTCCATCGACTGAACAATGCCCTGCAACTCCTTCATAGCCTCTTCGAACTGCTCGGGCAATTCCTGCTGCTCAGTATGCAAAACTGATTTGTCCTTAGACACCTCAGCCTCCTAATAATTTAACAATCCAACATTGTACGAAAATCCATGGTTTTTGTCGCTAATTTTCAATAAATAACTAATGCTTGCTGAGATCGTCTTTGTATTATGACTATATTTCTGAATTTCTTAGTCAGGATAAAACCCAACTACTATTAAAAAATGGCTTGTTAGTCTAATAATTAAATTTATTTAAAAGATAATATTGAGATTGGTTTTTTATTCTTTTAGTGCTTTTTGTGTTTTAAGTTTAAGCATCAATTTCCACTCACTCAATGACATAGCCAATATTTTTAAGCGCACGATTATTAGTATTTTCTTTAAGTATTATTTGCAAAAAACAAAGCGGATTGGCCTGTCTTTATTTAATAAAGATAACAACCCTCATATTTTACTAATTTTATTCAAGACTTTAAGCTATGCTTTTAACTCTTTATAAAGCAACTGTTATGCAAAATGCAACTCAATTAAATACAAAAAAGCCCAAGTCATATTTGAACTTGGGCCTATATTAGATTAAGCTTCGCCGGTTGCGATTGGGCGATTTGGATCACTAATCCACTCACTCCAAGAACCAGAATAGAGCTTGGCTCCTTTGAGACCAGCGATCTCCATCGCTAATAAATTATGGCAGGCACTAATACCTGAGCCACATTGTGCTACCACTTCACTTGATGGGCGCACACCAAGCAATTCATTAAACTCACGACGCAATACATCAGAGGATTTAAATTGACCCGTTTCGTCAATATTGCTAGTAAATGGACGATTGACGGCGCCTGGAATATGCCCAGCCACAGGGTCCATTGCCGTATTTTCACCAGTAAATCGGTCATGAGCTCGTGCATCAACCACTAAGAAATCTTGCAGGCGAATATTAACCTCAACCTCATCAGCATTGACACGACCACCCACTAAACGCGGTGACTCTTGCCACTCGACTGCCGGAGCAAAAGCGACATCGCCTGATTCAAGCTCACCACCAATCGCTTTCCATGCTGTTAAATCACCATTAAGCACCTGTGAATTAGCACAGCCTACCCAACGGAGCATCCACCATAAGCGTGCGGCGAACATGCTATTGCAATCATCATACACAACGTAATGATCATTTGATTGCATACCGCGACTAGCTAATACAGCCGCAAAATCTTCACGCTCAGGTAAAGGATGGCGACCATTAGTCCCTGTAGGTGTAGTAGACAGGTCCGTATCTATATCAAAAAATACAGCACCAGGAATATGTCCTTCTAAATAAGCAGCACGCCCAAACTCTGGGTCTTGCAAGCTGCTACGTACATCAATCACATGCAATTTGTTGTCTGCACCACCAGATTGAAGTAAGTCTTTTAAGCCGTGTGCTGGAATTAATGGATTCATCGCTGACCTCTTACTGTTATTTTAGTTTTAAATTGATTTGCATCGTATAGACAAGATTATCCTAAAACAAAGAACAATGTCAAAGCGTCTTTTTATTTCTAACTAACGTCTGCTATGGGGTGTACTTCACTTGCTTTGCGACTTTGAATTACGGTTGCCACAGCTGATAAAACACCGGCAGCAATCACCCCTAAAATACCAATCCAAACCCACAAATCAGGGACGTCTTCCCAAAACAGTACGCCCAAGAAAACCGCAAAGACAATGGTCATATACTGCAATACCGCTGAGAATATCGTGGAACCTGAGCCATAAGCTTGAGTCACACATAATTGGCCCACCATACCACTGAGGCCCACTACAATTAATGCTGCCCATGATTGTACTGAAACATCATGAATAGCATTATGATCAAAAACTATTAAGCCGACTAAGGTAACGACTACTGAAAAATAAAATACCACTAACCATGTCGACTCGCCTAACTCACCTAAGGAGCGAATTTGCATCATGGCACAAGCTGCGCAGATCCCCGAACCTAAACCTAAGGCCACAGCAAACAGCTGATCCTCCGCAATGCTAGGTCTTAATACCAAAATCACTCCTGCAAAACCTAATAAACAGGTGAGGAAACGAAACCAATCTCTTTTTCCCTCTACCCCCTTGATAAATACCCATAAGCCTATAAATAAAGAGGAGGTATAGTTTAATGTGGTGGCAGTTGCAAGTGGCAATACGGAGTAGCAGTAAAACACCATCGCTAAAGCAGACACCCCAAATATATTTCTTAAAATATGTAGTCTTAAGCTTTTAGGACGTAATGAGTGCTTAGTTAGCACTGCCCAAATAAATATTAATACTACCGAGGGTAAACCACGGGCAATAATGGTTAGCGCCAAAGGTATATTCATCTCTCCCAAAAACTTAACACCCGCCCCCATAAAGGCAAACATTAACGATGCTAATAACATCCAGAGAGAATGCATATAAACCCCTTAAAAACAAATACACTTAAATACTGACACTTTGCTAATATTTTGCGCTTGATATTGTCATTAATGAGCGCATAAAATCTAAGATCTATTTTATCCTTTGTCGATTAAATTAAAAACGGAAATCATACAATGCGAATCCTTTTATTTTTAGCTACTAACTTAGCCATTATTTTAGTGCTATCAATTACTACTAGCATCTTCGGTTTAAACCGCTGGCTTACTGAAAATGGGATTGATTACACATCCCTATTAGTCTTTGCCTTAATTGTCGGTTTTACCGGTTCAATTATTTCTTTACTAATTAGTAAACCAATGGCAAAAATGAGCACTCGCGCTCGCGTCATTGACCCTAATAACCCAGCCAACAGACAAGAGGCTTGGTTAGTTGAAACGGTATCTCAATTTGCGCAACGTGCTGGCATTGGTATGCCTGAGGTAGCTATTTATGATGGCGCACCTAACGCTTTTGCTACTGGTGCTTTTAAAAATGATGCCTTAGTTGCAGTCTCCACTGGCCTTTTACAAACCATGAGTGAAGAGGAAGTTGCTGCCGTCTTAGGCCATGAAATTGCTCACGTTGCTAATGGCGATATGGTGACCATGACTCTTATCCAAGGGGTGGTTAACACCTTTGTGATCTTCCTAGCGCGCGTCGTTGGTTATTTTGTGGATCGCGCTGTTTTTAAAAATGACCGCGAAGGCACGGGCCCAGGTTATTTTATTACCGTGATCGTGCTAGAAATTATCTTCGGTGTAGTGGCTTCAATGATTGTGGCTTGGTTCTCACGTCAACGTGAATTTAGAGCCGATGCTGGTGCCGCTCAACTCATGGGCACCCCTAGCTCAATGATTAAGGCTTTACAGCGCTTGCAGCAACTACAAGAAGGTGAATTGCCTAAGAATATCCAAGCCCTAGGTATTTCAAATCACGCTAAATTAGCAAGCTTATTTGCGACTCACCCACCTTTAGAGGTTCGCATTCAAGCCTTAGCTAAATAATCACTTATTTAGTTCACAAAAAAATCACCGCCTCAGATTGAAGCGGTGATTTTTATTTTGTAAGTACTATATTAAATTAAAACCACTTAAGCTTTATTCAGCATCGCGCCAGTTGTCACCTACGGCAACCTCGGCCACTAAAGGCACACTTAAGGTCGCAACCTCACTCATGAGTCGAGGTAAGGCCTCACGCATTAGCTCTTTTTCTGCTTCAGGCACCTCAAGTACCAATTCGTCATGCACCTGCATGATCATGCGTGACTCAAGCTTTTCCTTTTCGATAAAGTCTTGCACTGACACCATCGCCATTTTAATAAGATCAGCGGCTGTGCCCTGCATTGGCGCGTTAATGGCTTGACGTTCGGCATTAGCTCGACGAGGACCTTTGGCGCCTTGAATCTCAGTAAACCATAGGCGACGGCCAAAGCTTGTTTCTACAAAGCCGTTATCGGTGGCCTCTTTTTTAATGCGATCCATATAATCGGCAACTCCTGGGTAACGTGCAAAGTAGCGATCAATATAGAGCTTAGCTGCATCGCGCGTAATACCTAAAGTATTAGCCAAACCAAAGACACCCATACCATAAATCAGGCCGAAGTTAATGGTCTTAGCCGAGTTACGTTGTTCAGAGGTCACATCATCTAAGTTTTCAACTGAGAAAACCTCAGCCGCGGTACTACGGTGAATATCCTTACCCTCTTCGAAGGCTTTACGTAAACCCTTATCACCCGAAATATGCGCCATGACACGCAATTCAATTTGAGAATAGTCAGCCGCCATAATGACATTGCCCGGCTCGGCCACAAAGGCACTACGAATACGACGCCCCTCCTCGGTACGCACCGGTATATTTTGTAAGTTTGGCTCAGAAGATGATAAACGTCCGGTCACCACCGATGCCTGTGAATAGCTTGTATGCACACGACCAGTTGCAGGCCAAATCATGGTTGGTAACTTATCGGTATACGTCGATTTGAGTTTAGCTAAGCTACGATACTCTAAAATCAATTTAGGTAAAGGATAGTTCTCGGCTAATTTTATTAGAACCTCCTCATTGGTAGATGGTGCACCACTAGGCGTTTTCTTTTCTACTGGCAGACCCATTTTTTCGAATAAAATCACGCCCAGCTGACGCGGCGAATTTAAATTAAACTCCTCACCCGCAAGCTCATAAGCTTGTTGCTCTAACTCATCTAAGCGCTCAGCAAAAACGCGGCTCTGCTCGAGTAATGACTTTTCATCTAACTTAACGCCATTGCGCTCCATTGTTGTGAGCACGGGTGACACCTGCATCTCTAACTCATAAATACGCTTAAAACCCTCTTGAGCTTCAATTAAAGGTAGCATCACCTCAAATAAGCGCAACGTCATATCGGCATCTTCACAAGCATATTGAGAAGCTTTATCAATCGGCACTTGATCAAAGGTTATGGCTTTTGCCCCCTTGCCACAAATCTCCTCATAGCTAATACCTTTGAGACCGAGGTAACGCTGCATGAGCTCCTCCATGCCCACACGCTTGGAAGAGTCTAAAACATAGGCCATTAACATGGTGTCATGCTTAATACCTTTTAGGGTCACACCCTCATTAGCTAAAACATGAGCATCAAATTTAGCATTTTGTAGCACCTTATTAGCTTTGTCATTTTCAAGCCAAGGACGTAAACGCTCTAATACTAATGCTTTGTCTAATTGCTCTGGTTGCTCATCTAACATGGAGCCATTGTGCCCTACTGGTACATACCAACCCTGGCCCGCTTTAACCGACATGGATAAGCCGACCAAACGGGCAGACATCGAATAAAGACCATCAGTTTCAGTATCTAAGGCAACGATCTCAGCCTTTTCAACGGTTTGAATTAACTTATTTAATTGAGCCTTAGTGGTCACTGTTGTGTAGTCAATCTTTTTAGGCTCTTCGGGAATCAGATCGACTTGTACTCTACCGTCTTGCTCTGGAATGGCATCAGGATCACCAGTTAGCTCTTGCAGCCATCGGCGGAAACCGTATTTATCGTAAATCGCTATTAAAGCCTCTTTGTCTTGCTTTAAAGGACGCAAATCATCAGGCGTATCGATTTCCTCGGGTAACTCACAATCATCTTTGATCGTCACTAAGCGTCGAGTCATCTCAAAATTAGGAATAAACTCGCGTAGATTTTTACCAGCTACCCCTTTAATTTCATCAGCATG
>JAAZGT010000077.1 GCA_012511095.1 Alcaligenaceae bacterium | reverse complement strand
TTTTCAGGTAAGCCTACTAGAACCACAGGCAACTTACCCTCTTTGCTGATATTGTTATATAAAGCGCGTGCTACAGCACCTAAGAAGCGCTCTTTATCAGTTTGTATCGCATCTTTGCGGCTGCCCTTATAGTACATTACCTGACCCTGTCGATTTGATGGACCTAAGCCATAAGAAGTAGCAGGAATATCAGCGACCTCTTCGGTAGGATCATCAATATGCTCTGGGAAATCGTCGGCAAACAACACTTGGTCTAAACCATCACGAGTACCCTCGTACATCTGGATATCAGTACGTGTCACACATAAAACTTGGAATCTGTCTTGTGTCTGAGTTAGGCGTAACAAAGGCTTTAAGTGGAAAGAGTCTGACACTACGGCAAACTCCTCGGGTTGCCTTTGTAGTGTAAAAATCTGGAAGTGCGTTTCATCAGCCAAAATGGCTAAACCATCAAGAACTTTTTGTTGCCAAAAATCACGGTCCTCACCTAATTCATGAAATGGCTTCATGATGGCTGTGATATCGCGTTTAGCATATTTTTCTGCTAAAGAACTCTCAAGCTCTTTAACTAAATTCTTGTAACGAATAATATCCTGTTGGTTTTCAGGATGGCTACGATGAGTCGGCTGGTATAAAGACAAACAAGGACCCTCATGTCTTTCCAGGAAATAAGTTAAACCTTGAAGATTTACTTGTTGCATAAGACTCTCCTTTTTAATATTTTTTTATGAAAACCGCCTCTAATCATCAGATCGCTTAGGCGCGGTGGTTTTGAGATTTTGATATAACCTTTTCTAAGCCACGAACTAATTGACGTGTTGCCTCTAGAATGGCTTGTTGAATATCCTCGGAGCGATGCTCTGCTGCTACTGGTTTTAGACCAGCAACACGCCCCTCAACTAAACAACGTTTATCAGTGGCACCTGCACGGGTCTCACTATTAATATCAGACAAATGATACTCAACGCGAGTTAATTGTTGTGCTTGATGTTTTAATTCTTTTTGGGCGATAGCCTCAACGCGTTCTACTAAATCCGCAGTGCGTTCGATATGTCTATCTGTGTTAATTAGTACTTGCATATAGCCTCCTTGTATAGCAGAACCGGTTAAATTTAGTTCATTAAAAACTAACACCTTGTACTATTATTATTACTGTTTCTACGACAATAATCCAATGTTATGGTCAATATTCATAAATGCTTTAGATTGCAACTAAAGGTAATTTTTATTGATGGATTTTGATACTCACAAAGCGTCTAAGCCTTATTAGCACTAATCGATGAAAGTAGTAATTTAAATATGGTAACGCTCTTTTAATAAAATACCTAGCGTAATAAAACTTACAAACGCTTATGTTTATAGTCAATTTTTAAAGCATTGTTGTCATAATCTGTATAAAATCAATTGATTAGGCAACCATCCAACTAAGCACAACGAGAAAATTATGAGTTCATTTACTAGCTATAAATCGCGCTATAAACACGGAGTGTGGCTACTTAGTTTAACTTTAGTCAGCCTATTTTCCGCCCCAATTTACGCCCAAAACAAAGGTGATATTGAGTTCGTTGATGCTGTTTTTGCAGTGTCTTATAACAATGCAAC
>JAAZGT010000076.1 GCA_012511095.1 Alcaligenaceae bacterium | reverse complement strand
TCAAGGTGATGAATAGGTATTGTCGGCAAATTATGGCTCCACGCAAAAGCTTGAGCTACGCTTGAAGTCACCAATAAGGCACCCGACAAACCAGGGCCCGCCGTAAAAGCGACCGCATCAATATCATCAACGGTTAAATCAGCATTTTTTAATACCTCATAAGTCAGCGGTAGAACACGTCGAATATGATCGCGCGAGGCTAATTCGGGCACAACACCACCGTAAGCCTGGTGCATTTCAATTTGACTATGTAAGGCATGAGCTAATAGACCTTTTTCAGTATTAACTACTGCTACACCTGTTTCATCACAGGAGCTTTCAAAACCAAGAATATTCATAAATCGCTGTATAAATGTTTATATAAGACTTAAAATGTTACCTTAGAAATATCGTTTTAACTTCTTTAATTAGATAAGCATAAAAGAGCGCAAACCACTATGTTTGAGTCATTATTTAAATTAAAAGAGCATAATACCAATGCTCGTACCGAGTTGGTCGCGGGTTTAACCACCTTTTTGACCATGGCGTATATTATCTTTGTTAACCCACAAATTTTAGGCACCACTGGCATGGATCAGGGTGCCGTTTTTGTTAGTACCTGTATTGCCGCTGCACTAGGCTGTTTTGTGATGGCATTTTTTGCTAATTGGCCTATCGGTATGGCACCTGGCATGGGTTTAAATGCCTTTTTTGCATTTACCGTAGTTGGTGCTTTAGGTTATACCTGGCAACAAGCCTTAGGTGCTGTATTTGTATCTGGGGTGATCTTTCTTATTTTAACCGCTACAGGTGTTCGTGCGTGGCTAATTGAGGGGATTCCCAAATCTCTACGCTCATCAATCGTAGCAGGTATTGGTTTATTCCTTGCATTTATTGCCTTACAGACCTCAGGCATTGTGGTTCATAATCAGGCCACCCTAGTTGGTCAGGGTGATTTAACGTCACACCAAGTACTATTTACCATTTTAGGTTTCTTTGTCATTGTGGCCTTAGATACGCTACGCGTTAAAGGAGCTATTTTAATCGGTATTTTATTTGTGACTCTCTTGTCGGTGATTTTTGGTTATAGCGAAACGCCCGATAGCTTAATTTCTATGCCACCTTCTATTGCGCCTACTTTCTTGCAATTAGATATTTTGGGCGTATTAAATTTTGGCTTCGTCAATGTGATCTTAGTTTTTGTCTTGGTTGAGGTCTTTGACGCCACTGGCACCTTAATTGGTATTGCCAAGCGTGCAGGTTTGATGCCCGAGGGCAAACCCAACCGCTTAGGTAAAGCATTATTTGCCGATAGTACCGCTATTTTGACTGGTTCTTTGATTGGTACCAGCAGTACCACTGCCTATGTAGAAAGTGCTTCTGGCGTACAAAGTGGCGGTCGTACTGGTATGACGGCCATGTTTGTAGGTATTTTCTTCCTACTATCACTATTTTTTGCACCTATTGCAGGCATTGTACCCGCCTATGCAACCGCACCTGCCCTACTCTATGTAGCTGGTTTAATGATGCGTGAATTAGTAGAAATTGAGTGGAGCGATCCTACAGAAGCTGTGCCTGCCTCATTAACTGCATTAATTATGCCATTTACCTATTCTATTGCCGAGGGTATTGCATTTGGCTTTATTAGCTACGTCATACTTAAGACAATTACCGGTAAATATAGAGAGTTACACTTTGCAACAGTTCTTGTGGCAACCCTATTCGTTATACGTTTCGGCCTCGAATAGGTCTTTAAATTAACAATCTAATGGGTCAGAAATAAATTTATGCCTTGGATTTCTTCTGTTTATCTCCATATAATGGACTAAATCGCAGTTGCAATTAAGTTTCTGCCCATTCACCACCTATAAGGATAATTATGAGCTATCAAGATTTAACTAAAGACACTTTCCAAGATGCCTTAAACCAAGACGGTACCATTGTTATTGATTTCTGGGCACCATGGTGCGGCCCTTGTCAGCAGTTTGGACCGACTTTCGAAGCAGCTGCTGAAAAGCACAGCGATATTAAATTTTTCAAAGTAAATACTGACGAAGAGCAAGAAATTTCTCAAGCTCTAAAGATTCGATCAATCCCTACCCTCATGGTGTTCCGTGATCGTATTCTGTTATTTTCTCAGCCAGGCGCTTTAGCCCCAGCTCAGTTCGAAGAGCTACTAACTAAGGTTAAAGAAGTTAATATGGATGAGGTTCGTGCTGAGATTGCTGCTCAAGAGCAACCACAAGGCGGCGACCAACAAGCCTAAAGCATTATCATTTATATGATGATCGCAAACGACCAGTCTGCTGACTGGTCGTTTTTTATGGTTGAAAGAAAATTTCAATAAGAAAATCGGGTGAATTATTAGATCATCTCCTCTGCAGAGATAACCTCCCAATTGGCCTGCCCTCGGGTCAGGTTGCGGTGTGTTTCCTCGAGCTCTTGGAGCATGGTTACTGGAATTAACCACTCCCACTTTACGCCCACCTCATCAAACTCCTCATTGACTAGAACCACACCCTTTTGTGATAGTTGCACTTTTAGGCGC
Organism: Alcaligenaceae bacterium; assembly: GCA_012511095.1. GTDB lineage: Bacteria > Pseudomonadota > Gammaproteobacteria > Burkholderiales > Burkholderiaceae_B > Oligella. The sequence goes on along the minus strand of JAAZGT010000076.1, from coordinate 2,620 downwards.
TCCATATCTGAATAGGGACAATCACAAATAATGCGACTCATGGCGACAATTTTGCGCTTAGGCGCGTCGTGCAAACACTTGGCAGCCGTGCCACCATAGGCGCGGACCAAACCACCCGTACCGAGTTTAATACCACCATAAAAGCGAATAACTAATACGACGATATTGGTTAAGTCACGCCCCTCAATCGCCGCTAAAATTGGACGACCAGCTGTACCACCAGGCTCACCGTCATCATTAAAACGGTATTCCTCGCCAATGCGAAAAGCCCAGCAGTTATGCGTGGCATCGGGGACACTGTGCTTTTCAATAAAACTCAGGGCCTCCTCAGCCGTCGCAACGGGTGCTGCATGGACAATAAATAAACTTTTCTTAATTGTTTCTTCGTAAGAGACCGCTTTTGTCAGTTCTAACAAAAAATCTTCCTCAATCAATAATAAATTAGTCTTCTAGACCTCGTGATGCTAGGTAGCCGTCGTAATCACCTTCGTAATCAATGAACTCACCATCAGGTAAAATCTCAATAATACGATCGGCAATTCCAGAAATAAACTGGCGGTCATGTGAAACCACAACAACTGTCCCTTTATACTTTTCTAAGGCCATTTGTAAGGATTCAATAGACTCCATATCTAAGTGGTTAGTCGGCTCATCTAAAAGTAAAATATTATGGCGTCCTAACATCAAACGACCAAAGGTCATGCGGTTTTTCTCACCACCTGATAATACTGGAACCTGCTTTACAATATCATCAGCCGAAAATAACAAACGACCTAAAATCGAGCGAACAGCTTGGTCATCATCACCTGGTTGACGATAATCGGCCATCCAATCAAATAAATTGACAGTGGCTTCAAACTGATCGGAGACGTCTTGTGCCATATAGCCAATATCGGCATTTTCAGCCCACTTCATTTCACCGCTATCAGCCTTTAAATCGTTAGCAAATAGGCGTAACAAAGTGGTCTTACCCACACCATTAGCACCAATAATCGCTACCTTTTGACCTGCTTCAATCATCACATTAAAATCTTTGATCACTGGTTTATCATAGCCTTTACTGACTTTTTCTGCACTAATGGCTAAGCGATGTAATGGCTTATTTTGTTCAAAGCGAATAAATGGGTTTTGGCGCGACGATGGTTTAATCTCTACCTGCTCAGACTTAATGCGATCAATTTGTTTTAAACGTGAGGTGGCTTGTCGTGACTTTGATTTGTTAGCCGCAAAACGTCTAACGAAGTCTTGCAACTCACTCACGCGCTCTTTGGCTTTTGCATTATTAGCTAATAGTCGCTCACGAGCTTGGGTCGATGCCAGCATATAATCGTCATAGTTTCCGGGGTACACACGAATCTCACCATAATCGACGTCCGCCATATGAGTACAAACGCGATTTAAGAAATGACGGTCGTGGCTAATGATAACCATCGTCGAGTCATAATTATCTAAGACCTCTTCGAGCCAACGAATGGTATGAATGTCTAAGTTGTTAGTCGGCTCATCTAATAGCAAAACATCTGGATTTGAAAAAAGCGCTTGTGCTAATAAAACACGAAGTTTCCACCCCGGCGCAATTTCACTCATCGGTAAACGATGTTGTTCAATAGGAAACTCTAAGCCGAGTAATAACTCAGAGGCGCGTGCTTCCGCTGTGTAACCATCATACTCAGCGAATTTTGCCTCTAAGTCGGCGGCACGCATATAATCCTCATCAGTGGCCTCGGGATCCATGTAAATTGCATCACGCTCTTTCATGGCCTCCCACATCTCGGTGTGACCCATCATGACTACATCGATAACTGGATGCTCTTCAAAGGCAAACTGATCTTGGCGTAACTTACCTAATCTTAGACCAGGCTCTAAAGTGACTGAACCCGATGTTGGCTCTAAATCGCCACCAATAATTTTCATAAAGGTGGATTTACCTGAGCCATTAGCACCAATTAAACCGTAGCGATTACCATCTGAAAACTTAACATTGACGTTTTCAAATAATGGTTTAGGACCAAACTGAATGGTCAAATTCGATGTAGATATCAATTAATTTTCCTTTAAGCTTAAGCTATTTAATTTTAATCGTGATCATGTTCATGATCGTGCTCTTCTAAGAGCAAATACGCAATATCATTTTGTGTGGCTAAACCTACCTCTTTACCAATGGGTAAGGTAACGCGAACCTCACCATGACCATAAGGCAAACCAGTCACCACTGGCACCTTAACCACTGTGCGCAGCCATGTGATGACTGAGTCTAGGTTAAAGCCATTGTCTGTTTCGACTAATTCATAATCCGTAAAATGACCCAATACAATGGCTTTTTGCTTGGCCAAAATACCTGCTTGCCATAATTGCCACAGCATACGCTCAATGCGGTAAGGGTGTTCGGACACATCCTCGATAAATAAAATACCGTTTTCAATTTGCGGCATATATGGCGTGCCAATCAGGGAGCAAATCATCGCTAAATTACCGCCCCACAACACACCTCGTGTATCAAGCTCGTCAGAACCAACTGCTTCAAAGCATAGAATCTCGAGCTCATCACGCATGCTTTCTACAAAAAGCTCCGCTGTTAAATCATCAACTATCTCACCGCCGAAGTCAGGAATAAAGGCAG
>JAAZGT010000075.1 GCA_012511095.1 Alcaligenaceae bacterium | reverse complement strand
CGCGTTTTTGTGTTTTAAGGTAAATAATGATTAATGTAAGCTTACCCGACGGTTCTATCAGACAATTTGATCAACCTGTCACTGTTTATGATGTTGCAGCGTCTATCGGTCCTGGCCTTGCTAAGGCTGCTCTTGGCGGTAAAATCACCACGACTACGGAGCAAGATGGCACGACGAGCACCGACAGCGAGGGTCGTCTAGTCGATACAAGCTATTTGATCGACGAGGATGTCGCTTTATCCATTATTACCGCGAAAGATGAAGATGGCCTGGATATTATTCGTCACTCAACAGCTCACCTGATGGCCTATGCAGTTCAAGAGTTGTTCCCAGATGCGCAGGTCACTATTGGACCTGTCATTGATAATGGCTTCTATTACGACTTCTCTTACGAGCGTCCATTTACACCCGAGGATCTCGAGAAAATTGAAAAGAAAATGCACGAGCTTGCCGCAAAAGATGAGGTTGTAACTCGTGAGCTCTGGGATCGCCAAGAGGCGGTAGATTTCTTTAATAGTATTGGTGAAAAATACAAAGCTGAAATCATCGCATCCATCCCTGAGGGTGAAAAAATTACCTTATATCGTGAGGGCGATTTTATCGACTTATGTCGCGGTCCTCACGTACCTTCTACCGGTAAGCTCAAAGTCTTCAAGTTAATGAAGGTTGCTGGGGCTTACTGGCGAGGTGACTCTAACAACGAGATGCTACAGCGTATTTATGGTACTGCTTGGGCTACTAAGCAAGAGCAAGACGCTTATTTACATATGCTCGAGGAGGCCGAAAAGCGTGATCACCGTAGATTAGGTCGTGAGCTTGATCTCTTCCATTTCCAAGATGAGGCCCCAGGTCTTATCTTCTGGCACTCTAAGGGTTGGCAGATTTGGCAACAGGTTGAGCAATACATGCGCCGTGTTTATGTCGATAACGGCTACCAAGAGGTCAAGGCACCACAAATTTTAGATGTATCCCTATGGAAAAAGACAGGTCATTGGGATAACTATCAAGACAATATGTTCACCACTAACTCGGAAAATCGTGTTTATGGTTTAAAACCCATGAATTGTCCGGGTCATGTACAGATTTTTAATGCCGGCTTGCACTCATATCGCGAGCTACCTATTCGTTATGGTGAGTTTGGTCAATGTCACCGTAATGAGCCATCAGGTTCATTACACGGTTTAATGCGTGTTCGTGGTTTTACTCAAGACGATGGTCATATCTTCTGTACTGAGGAACAGCTCCAAGAGGAGTGCGCTAAGTTTACCGAGTTACTACAACAGGTCTACAAAGATTTCGGCTTTACCGATGTATTATATAAAGTAGCTACTCGCCCAGAGCAACGCATTGGTAGTGATGAGGTTTGGGATAAATCCGAAGCCGCGCTTATGGAAAGTCTTAAAAAGTCGGGCTGTGAGTTCGAGATCTCACCGGGTGAGGGTGCTTTCTATGGGCCTAAGATTGAGTATACTTTAAGAGATGCTATCGGTCGTCACTGGCAGTGCGGTACAATACAAGTAGACTTCTCAATGCCTGAGCGTTTGGGTGCTGAGTATGTAGCTGCTGATGACACGCGCAAAACACCTGTGATGTTACACCGAGCTATTTTAGGTTCATTTGAGCGCTTTATCGGTATGTTGATCGAGCATTATGCTGGTGCTATGCCACCATGGTTAGCTCCAGAGCACGTCAAGGTATGTACAATTTCTGGTCAATTTGATGACTATGCCTTAGATGTCGTTAAACAGCTCAAAGCCAAAGGATTCCGTGCATCTGCTGATATTCGCAATGAGAAAATTAACCGCAAGGTTCGCGAAAATGCAATGCAAAAAATACCCTACATTTTAGTAGTAGGTGAAAAAGAACGTGGCCAGGGTACAGTATCTGTTCGTGCCCGTGGTAATCACAATTTAGGCGTTATGCCTGTAGCAGATTTTATTCAGCGTTTGTCCGACGACATCGCACTTAAGCGTGATGTAACGGTCGAAAATGCTAAGTCTTAAACATATTTAATATAAATTTATTAACTTATTAGGAGATATTAATATCGCAACTGATAGACAACACCGCACTAATGCGGATATTCGTGCCCCGGAGGTCCGCTTAATTGACGTTGAGGGTGAGCAACTAGGAATTGTTAAAATTCAAGATGCACTACGTCAAGCAGAGGAGGCTGGACTTGATTTGGTGGAGATCTCTCCAAATGCCAAACCGCCTGTATGTCGTTTAATGGATTACGGTAAATTCCGTTACCAAGAACAAAAACGTCAGCAGGAAGCCCGTGCCAGACAAAAAGTTATTCAGCTCAAGGAGGTTAAATTCCGTCCTGCAACGGATGAGGGTGACTTCCAAGTTAAATTGCGTAATGTTAAACGCTTCTTAGAAGATGGCGATAAAGTTAAAGTAAGTCTACGTTTCCGCGGTCGCGAAATGGCGCACCAGGAGTTAGGTTTACAAATGTTGCACCGTGTTCGTGACGAGGTTGCGGACCTAGGATCGCCTGAGTCGATGCCTAAACTAGAAGGGCGTCAAATGGTGATGGTTCTGGCCCCCGGTAGTAAGAAGTAATTATTTTTAAGACTATTTAGTTTTTAACTAAATAGTTGTACGCGATGCAATCGCTAAGCCCTAGTCCCTTTCATCACTGTTAGGGACTAAGGCTTATTTTTTGCTATAAAGTTTAATAGAGCGATTAAAGGACTACTTGTGCATATTTTATTTATTATTGACCCGATTGAAAGTTTAAGCGCCTACAAAGATAGCTCAGTGGCTATGATGCGATCCCTATTGGCTCGTGGCCATGAGATTAGCTATTGCTTGCAAGGTGATCTGTACATATTAAATGGTAAGGTTTTAACATCGGCTCAAGCCATTGATATTCCTCAAGATGCGGATTTATACCAAGCAAATTGGTGGCAACTCAAGGGTGAACCAAAAAACTGTTTTCTGAGTGATTTTGATGGCGTTATTATGCGCAAAGACCCTCCATTTGATCTTGAGTATTTATACAGCACACATCTTTTTGACCTAGCAGAAGAGCAAGGTGCCCGTATTTTCAACTCAGGTAGCGCTATACGTAATCACCCCGAAAAATTATCCATTGCCGAGTTCCCAGAATATACAGCACCGACTTTAGTCAGTAACTCGATGTCGCGTTTACGTGCTTTTTATGAAGAACACAAAGATATCGTGATTAAGCCACTAGATGGTATGGGTGGTGCAGGTATTTTCCGTGTCAAACCAAATGACGCCAACTTTGCTGCTATGGTTGAAATGCTTTCCAATTATGGTAAAGAGAGCATTATGGCGCAGAAATTTATTCCTGATATTACCGCAGGTGATAAGCGCATCTTGATTATTAATGGCGAGCCTATTCCTTATGTATTGGCACGTATCCCCAAAGAGGGTGAAAACCGCGGAAACTTAGCTGCGGGCGGTAGAGGTGTTGCACAACCAATTAATGAGCATGACAAAGCGATGGCCAAAGACATTGCAAAGCGCCTTGCGGATCGTGGTTTATTCTTAATTGGTCTTGATGTGATCGGTCAATATGTGACTGAAATTAATGTCACAAGTCCGACGTGTTTTGTTGAGATTAGCGAGCAAACGGATTTCCATGTAGGTGATTACTTTGCTGAGCAATTAGAAAAGAGCATTCAATCTTAAGGATAATATATGGTTCGTATAGCAATTATTGCTCATGAGCCAATGGCATCAGCATTGCTTGATGTTGGTTTACACGTATTTCCCGACGCTACTGATATTTATCCTTTTGATATCCAAGCTAATTGCTGTCCGGATTCAGTCTCTGAGCTTATTTTTGATGCACTTTATGATTTTGAAGCCAAAAAAATTTTAGTCCTCACCGATCTATATGGTGCTACTCCCTCTAATATCTCAGAACGAGTAGTCACTAAGTTAAATGAAAAAGGTGTCGCCGCGGAGTTAATTTGTGGGGTTAATGCAGGCATGGTTATTTCAGCCATTGCTTATAGGCTCCACGATTTACCCGAGTTGAGCGAAAAAGTAATAGAGAGGGGTAAAAAGGGTATTCGTAGCTTAATAGCCCCTCCAGCCGAGCAGTTATCAGCCGATTAATTAACGAGAGTTATTACACCATGCAGACAACAGATATTGTTATTAGCAATAAATTAGGGTTGCACGCTAGGGCAGCAGCTAAGTTAACACAGTTAGCAGGTAAATTTCAGAGTGAGGTTTTTATCAGTCGTGATGGTCAACGCGTCAATGCCAAAAGTATTATGGGCGTTATGATGTTAGCTGCAGGTAAGGGTGTGACAGTGACGATTGATGCCGAAGGCGCAGATGCACAAGCCGCTCTAGAGGCGATTAAAGATCTTTTTGACGATAAGTTTGGCGAAGGCGAATAGCTAAATTTATATTTTCATGTAGGGAGCTCGTAATGACGAGTGTAGGCATAAACAAAGCCATGTTATTGCTTAGAGGTAAAGGCGTTTCTAAGGGGGTGGTCATCGGTCGCGCCATCATTATGGATGATACCGACTTAGAAATTCCACACTACTATATCGATAAATCTGAGGTAGAGGCTGAGTGCGATCGACTTGAGCGTGCGATTAAGCAAGTTCATAGCGAGCTTGTACAGCTTCAGAGGGAATTACCTCAAGATGCACCTAAGGAATTAGCTCCTATTCTCAATGTGCATAGCCTTTTGGTTAGTGACCCCATGCTAGCTCAAGAGTGTAAGGTTCTAATTCAAGAAAATGCCTATAACGCTGAATGGGCTCTCAGTGCTCAAGGTCACCAATTAGTTCAGCAGTTCGAGGCGATGGAAGATGCTTATTTACGTGAGCGCGCCTTAGATATTCGTCAAGTTATAGAACTCATTATCAATGAGCTCCAAGGTGGTGGTAATAAGCCGATGGAGCTAGTTACTAAATTATCTCAAAGTGTTGCTAGCATTGTGGTTGCACGTGATATTATGCCTGCCGATATGATGCGAATGCGTGCTGCACATTTTGCTGGCTTTGTTACTGACATAGGCGGTCCCACGTCTCATACTGCGATTGTGGCTCGTAGTATGGGTGTACCAGCTGTTGTCAGTGCAATTAATGCTCGCACCTTAATTCGTGATCATGATTTACTTATCATCGATGGTGAGACAGGTGGAATCGTTGTCAATCCTTCGGCTGAGATTCTTCGTTATTACCAAGAAAAAGAAGAACGACTAATCAAAGATAAGTCCATACTGTGGGAAGAAAGAAATCTCGCTGCTATCAGTTTAGATGAGCAAAAGGTCACAGTGCTGGGTAATATTGAATATCTAGAAGAGGCAGCAGAGGTCTTAGCATCTGGCGGTCAGGGCATTGGTTTATATCGTACTGAATTTCTCTTTATGGATAATAAAGAAGCTCTATCCTCTGAAGAGGAGCAGTATGAGGCCTATGCTTATGTACTAAGGCAGATGAAAGGCATGCCAGTCACCATACGTACCCTTGATCTTGGCGCTGATAAAAACATAAAAGATGAGGCGTCATCGGCTATTAACCCCGCTTTGGGTTTAAGAGCTGTACGCTATTGTTTAGCCCGTCCAGATATGTTTATGACTCAGTTGAAAGCCTTGCTAAGAGCAGCGATGCATGGTCATTTACGAATTTTAATACCGATGATTACACATCTGCATGAGCTTGCTAGTGTCAAAAAGATGTTAAAGCAGGCAGTCCAAGAGCTTCAAGCTGAGGGCAAGGTATTTAGCGAGGACTATGAGCTAGGGGTAATGATTGAGATACCTGCATTAGCTTATGTTATCGATTTAGTCTTAGATGAGGTGGATTTTATTTCTATCGGCACAAACGACTTAACTCAATATATGTTAGCTGTTGACCGTATTGATAGTGAGGTGACGCATTTATATGATCCTTTACACCCAGCCGTCTTACGCATGATTGCACATATTATTAAAAGCACAAATGAGGCAGGTAAGTCTGTATCAGTTTGTGGTGAAATGGCAGGGGATAGTCTGTATACGCGCTTATTGCTTGGCTTGGGTCTCAAAGAGTTCTCGATGGGGCCTAAACATATACCTGAGATTAAACATATTATTCGCCAGAGTCATATTGCTTTAATAACCGAAAAAGTGAGTAAAAGTATGCTCAACAAATCCACGATTGAGCTTGATAATGTGGGTTTTATCGTGGCCCCTTAATGATTCTGTACATTAAATTGGATTGTTTGCGCGCATTAAAAAACCGGAATTGCTCATAAATAGCGATTCCGGTTATGTGTTTATATGTATAAATTACTGCTTAGCTAATGACAAGCGATTCTTCTTTGAAGCTGTGACCTAATTGTACGTCTTCGACAAGACCTCGTGGATCTTTACCTGTTAATAAGTAATGTAAAGTATCGTAGACTGTACGTCGCTCGTGACCAAATGGTAGCGGGTCTTTGCCACGGAAGAATAAACCCTTGCGTAGGTCGCCGTTAAAGGCATCAGTTAAGCGGTCATCAATACAGAATTGACCAATTTTAGAAATGCCATCACGTAAGCCACAAACGCTTAAGCAGTTTACGTCGTTACGGCAACGGCGTTGGTCAGCTTTAGCAGCGCCTTGTAAACGCTCTACGTTTTGTAAATACTTTTGTAAAAATGGTGTCATAACAGCGCGCGCTGGTAAGCCAGCAACTGAAATAAACTCAACCACATCTTCGGGATTAGCACCTACTAAGGTGTCTTTAAAATTATCGTGTGCATCACCCTCGTCGGTTACTGCAAAAGCGGTACCAATTTGAACCGCATTCGCACCCCAGGTTCTGAGAGCGGTTTGGATTTTCTTAACCTTAGCCATACCACCAGCAAGAATAAGAGGGATTTTTTCACTTTCTAAACCAAGGTTTTTGAAAACCTCCATCGTTTCTTCGATGACACGGCTAAATGTAAAGCGCTCATTACCTAAGTCGTGAAGTTGAGTAGCACCTAAGTGACCACCTGCGTGGTTAGGATGCTCGATTACGATGGCATCAGGTAAGCGATTTTTACGCATCCAGCGTTTTAAAACAATATTAATGCCTCGAGACTCGGACAAAATCGGGAACAGAGCGACATCTGGGTGATCTTCGGTGAGGTCAGGAAGCTCTAATGGTAAACCAGCGCCCATAACAATCGCATTGGCACCGGATTCACATGCTTGTTTAACTAGCACCTCGTAGTCGGTAACTGCCTTCATGACATTAACCGCTATCATGCCTTTGCCTTCGGATAGCTCAAGTGCTTTTTTAATTTCACGATCAAGGGCAATAAGATTTAAGCGAGTGTGCTTATCTTTGTGTGCATCTCTATTTGACTCCTCAAGAAGATCCGGATGCAAGTGGCGTAAATCAATACTCGCGATAGTACCAATAGCGCCTTGTCGAGCCATTGCGCTAGACAAGCTGCTGGCAGAAATACCTACGCCCATACCGCCTTGAACGATAGGGAGAAGCTCTTTACCGCGAATAATAAGAGGATCATAAGGATGTTGTATCAAAGTTTTACCTTTATTGAGAACCGTAAGATTTGTTATTTTTAAGCTGATATGCAGATTATTAATAACGTTTGAATATCAAGTGCCTATTTTAGTTCCTTTGCTACGGTTCTACTGTAAATTAGCGTTGTGATTAGATAATCTTTTGATTCTAATACTAGACTAAAATAGTGCGATAAATTAAGACATCATATATTTTAGCATTTTTAAGCTGTTATGACGATATTAATCATAAATTAGCCATGCTAATAAAGGAGTCAAAGTATACAATGGTGTCATAACAACGAAAATTCAACATAAAAACTTGAAAAATCTATTTTTTACCGCTTTAATTATAGGTAATTATCTCAAATATCACTAAATAACAAAAGAATTTACCTATGTTATCAAGGGCTTTAGCTGAATTGTTGCAAAAAGTCGCTTTAAAAGTAAAGAAATATTAAAATCATTATAAATCGAAAGATTAGTTTGAACTTATATAATTAAGAACTAAAATAATCGTATTCAATAAGTAATGCTTATTTATTCTACCCAAAAGGAGAGCCTTATGAATATTAAAAAATTAACCTTAGTAGCAGCCATTTTATCTGCCTTTGCTTTAACTGCTTGTGATAAAGCTGAAGACAAAGCTGCACCAGCCCCTGCTACTACTGAGACACCTGTAACATCTGAAACTCCTGTAACAGCACCTGTACCAGAAGCTACAACTGATGACACAAATGCATTGCCTGAGCCTGTTACCGAAGAAGAAGCCACAACAGCACCTATGGGTGATAAGGTAGATGATGCAATTGCTGATGTTAAAGAAAAAGCTGCTGAAGCAACTGAAAAAGCTAAAGAAGCAACAGCTGAGGCAATCGATAGTGTTAAAGAAAAGGCCGCTGAAGCTAGCGATAAGGTTAAAGAGTTAACTGACAGTGCAATTGAAAGCACTAAACAAACTGCTGAAGAAGCTAAAGCTAAAGCCGATGAGGCAGTAGAAAATGTTAAACAAGCGTTTAGCGGCGATAAAGCGACAGATGCTGCAAACGAAGCAACTGCCGAAGCCGTCTCTGATGCTGATAAAGCGCTCCAAGAGGTTAAAGAAGCTGGTGTTGAGGTAAAAGAAGCTACCGAAGAAGCTGTAAAATCAGCTGAATAAGCGCTATTTACTAAAAACTGCTTTGTAGAAACTACACAAGCAGTATTAAAATAGAATCAGTCCCGAGTCGTATTTATGCGTCTCGGGACTTTTTTAGTTAAAATGACGGTACATAAGTTTCACAAAAAAGGATTTATTATGAAAGCACAGTCAATTTTTGAAGAGTTTCAAAAAGGCATTCAAGATTTAATTGCTCAAAGCCCAGCTGCTGATATTGAGAAAAACGTTAAGGCATTTATGGCTCAAGGTTTTTCTAAGTTGGACCTAGTAACTCGTGAGGAGTTTGATGTGCAAGTGGCGATGGTTGAGAAGCTACGCGAACGCTTAAGCGCTTTAGAGGCTTTAGTTGCTGAAAAAGACAAGGAACAAAGCGAGTAATATTTTTGCCCTAGGACAAAAATGTCCTAACATTGTCTAGAGCCCATTTTTTCTTGCAAACTAGTAGTAAATATTTTGTGAGGAAAAGATGTGGCTCTTGCTGTTTTAAATAGTTGCACACCGGTAGGGATGTCATCCGCCTTGGTACGCACTGAGGTTCATATAGCTGCTGGCTTACCCAATTTCTTATTAGTGGGTTTAGCGAGCACCGGTGTTAAAGAAAGCCGTGACAGGGTTCGCGCTGCTATATTAAGCTCGGGTTATGAGTTCCCCGTTGGCCGCATTACGGTTAACTTATCACCGGCTGATTTGCCCAAAGACTCTGGTCGTTTTGATCTGCCCATCGCCTTGGGTATTTTAGCTGCGACGGGGCAATTACGACTTTCTTCTAATCAATATAAGCATCTACTGCCTCATCTTTATTTTGTGGGTGAGCTGTCTTTAACTGGGGCCTTGAGCTCTATACATGCACCTTTAATTTTAGCTTTATCAATTTTTAAAAGTGATCCTAAGGCAATCTTAATTATGCCTAAGGCCGATGCGCCAATGGCTTCATTGATTACTGGCTTAACTGTGATTGGCGCCAATAATTTAAAAGAGGTAGTTGAGCACTTAGAGTCAAAGCATCTTCTTCAAACAAGTCAGCCTAGTGAGTTCACTGAGTTGAGTGGTGCTCATAATTCTAAGTCATTTATGAGTTTTGATAGTGATAAGGGACTATGTTTATCTGATGTGAGGGGGCAAGAGCAGGCCTGTCATTTATTAGAGTTAGCCGCAAGTGGTGGCCATAGTCTTTTATTTAGTGGCTCTTCGGGTGTAGGCAAAACGATGTTGGCACAGCGATTACCGACAATTTTGCCTGATTTGAGTGTTTTGGAGCGCTTAGAGTTATTAGCTATTCAAAGTGTTTCAGCTAATGGCATTGTCGATCTAGGTGTTAGGCCACCGTGGCGAGCACCACATCATTCAATATCAGATCCAGCTCTTTTGGGCGGTGGTGGCAATGCTTATCCAGGTGAAATTAGCTTAGCCCATCACGGGGTACTATTTTTAGATGATTTGGCAGAGTTTAAAAGAGCGAGTTTAGAGGCTTTAAGAGGACCTATAGAGGCGGGAGAAATTTGTATTTCTCGCTCTAATGCTCAGCAAGTCTACCCAGCTAAGTTTCAATTAATTGCCGCGGCAAATCCTTGTGCATGTGGCTATTTAGATCATCCAGAGGTGGATTGTGTATGCACCCATAAGGCGATAAATCAGTATCAAAGTAAAATATCGGGTCCGTTATTAGAGCGCATTGATATTCATTATAAGCTACAACCACTTGATTTAAGTTGGGTCGATACGCCACCTGCTGATAGTTCGGAGCGTGTACGACAGCGAGTTGTCGCGTGTCGCGAGCGACAATATCAACGACAAGGTGTATTAAATTCCGATCTTAAGGGTGTGCAAATCACTCAATTTTGCGCACTTAATCCTGAGCAAAAAGCTTTTTTAGAACAAACAGCACAACAAAGGGCTTGGTCTGCTAGGGTAATACACGCCATTCTGAAAATTGCTCGTACTTCTGCAGATATGCGAGGTGATACAGCAATAGCTAAAAGTGATTTGCAACTTGGAATTGATTGCCGACAACCTTTTTCTAAAAAAGAAGAGGGGAGGCTTTATTGGCATAGTTTAAAAAAGCGTTAGCACTTAACTTATTAAGTTAAATGCTAAAATATTGGCTATCTACACAATCAATTATCAACTTCAATAGGAATTGCTATGCGACCACTAGATGGTATTAAGGTGTTGGAGCTTGGGCAGTTAATTGCTGGGCCATTTACAACAAAAATACTGGGCGAGTTTGGTGCGGAGATTATTAAGATTGAACCACCACTTACTGGGGATCCACTTAGAAAATGGCGTTTATTGCATAATGGCACTTCTGTTTGGTGGGCATCACAATCACGCAACAAGAAATCCGTTACAGTTGATTTGCGCTCCGATGAAGGTCAAGCAATTATTCGTCGCCTCATCAAAGAGGTGGATATTCTCGTTGAGAATTTTAGACCTGGTGCTCTAGAGAGTTGGGGATTAAGTGAAGAGTCGCTAAAGGAGCTTAATCCTGATCTTATTATGGTGCGTATCTCAGGTTATGGCCAAACAGGACCTTCTAAGGATTTACCAGGTTTTGGTGTGATCGGTGAGGCCATGGCTGGGCTCAGGCATTTAAGCGGTGAGCCAGGCAGACCACCTGTGCGCGTGGGTGTGTCCATTGGTGATTCTTTGGCAGCTTTGCACGCAGTGATCGGTGCCTTAATGGCCTTACGTCATCGTGAGGTACAAAAGGGCGGTGGTCAAGTCGTTGATATTGCGTTGTATGAATCTGTATTTAATATGATGGAGAGCTTAGTCGCAGAGTATTCTGTTTTTGGTGTGGTGCGTCAACCTGCTGGCAGTAGCTTGCCGGGCATCACGCCAAGTAATGCTTATTTGTGTGCCGATGGTAAGTATGTACTGATTGGTGGCAATGGCGACAGTATCTTTAAGCGTTTAATGCATCTTATTGATAGGGCCGATATTGCCGAGGATCCTGCCTTTGCGCACAATGATGGGCGCTCTGCTGAGGCAGACTATATTGACGGCATCATTGCTAATTGGGCAGTTCAGCATAATTTAGATGATGTTCTTGTGGCTTTGCATGAGCAGCGAATTCCTGCGGGGCGTGTTTATGATATTGAGGATATCTTTAATGACCCTCACTACAAGGCGCGTGATATGTTGATTGATGGTGAGCTAGAAGACGGTACCGCTGTTACTTTACCCGGTATCTTACCAAAACTTAGTAAAACTCCGGGTAAAGTTAGTAGAAGAGCGCCCACTCTAGGTCAAGATACTAAAGACGTCTTATCTGAGCTAGGATTAAGCGCTGAAGAGTTGCTAGAGTTGCGTAATAAAGGAGTTATTTAATTAGTATTACTACAAAGCAAAAGCTGCCTTAAGAGTATTACTGCTTTTTAATTTGGTTTTTATCAATAATTTTTTTATACATAGCGGAATCAGTAGCGATTAACTTTGAAAGTTCTTCGGGGCTACTTGCTTTGGGTATAAAGCCCGCTTGTGTAAATTT
>JAAZGT010000009.1 GCA_012511095.1 Alcaligenaceae bacterium | reverse complement strand
TCAACAGCCTTTTATTACGGTCTGAAAATAAATTATTTATTACTACCCTTAGTATTATTAACGACGGTCATAGCACTAGCAACTAGACCACTGATGTCAGAAAGATTAGATGGAATAATCAAACTATTGCCCTTTTGAGCTAATTGGGCAAAGGCAGAAATATAATTTTCAGCAACTTGTAAATTAACCGCCTCCATACCTCCCGGTTCTTGGATTGCATTTGCCACCTTCTTAATAGCTTCTGCAGTTGCATTAGCTACTGTAACTACAGCCTCTGCCTCACCTTGAGCCTGGTTAATCTGCATCTGTCGATCACCTTCAGAGCGAGCAATGGCAGCGGCTCTTTCACCCTCAGCAATATTAATTTGCTCTTGACGACGCCCCTCAGAAGTAGCAATAACTGCACGCTTTTCACGCTCAGCAGTAATTTGTGCCTGCATCGCATGAAGAATCTCTTTTGGTGGCGTTAAATCCTTAATTTCATAACGTAAAACCTTTACTCCCCAGTTAGCTGCCGCCTCATCTAGAGAGGCTACAACCTTGCTATTAATAAGTTCACGCTCCTCAAAAGTGGTGTCGAGCTCCATTTTACCGATCACAGAACGCAAGGTTGTTTGAGCTAGTTGTGTAATGGCGATAATATAATTCGATGAACCATAAGAAGCCAGCATTGGATCTGTCACTTGGAAATAAAGTACCCCATCGACCTGTAGCTGCGTATTATCGCGTGTAATACAGATTTGACTAGGTACATCCAGTGGAATTTCCTTAAGAGAGTGCTTATAAGAAATGCGCTCAATAAAGGGAATGACTAAACGTGGACCAGGGCTAAGTGTACGATCATAACGACCTAGGCGCTCAATCACCCAAGCGTGCTGTTGAGGCACAATAGCAATAGATTTAACTAAAAATATAATTGCTAGGACAATAATGACTAACCAAAATCCTAGCATTGAATCAAACTCAAACACGCTTATTTATCTCCTAAGGGTTCAATAATTAATGCGATACCACGAATAGCAACAATGACATGTTTGCCTGTTTTTAACTCAGAATAATGTTCTGAGGGTTTGGCTTGCCACTGAGCGCCTCTAAACTTAACATAAGCACGATGTCGAGCTGTATCCCACTCCTCAACAAAAACAGTACGGCCAATATCAAGATTTAAATTAACATCTGACTCACTGGCAGAGGGATTACGCAGATGAAACTTGCCCGCGCGCTTTAATACGAAAAAACCAACAACTGGAATAGTCGCTAAAAGCGCCAATTGTATAACTAAGTCTAAACCAAGCCATACCGCCACACCCGCTGCCACTGCCCCTAAGCCGATTAATAACAGCATAAAGGTACCAGTGAGCAACTCTAAAATAACCGCTACTGCGGCTATGGCAAACCAAATCCACATAATTGATCCTAGATTAATTAATCCCCAATAACTCGACCTCAAAAACTAGAGTCGCATTAGGAGGAATTACCCCGCCAGCACCACGTGCACCATAACCTAAGTTGGCAGGAATAGTTAGTTTACGTACACCACCAACCTTCATACCCTGAACGCCTTGGTCCCAACCTTTAATGACATGGCCAGCACCTAAAGGAAATGAAAAAGCTTCGTTACGATCCTTACTTGAATCAAATTTTTGACCGCCATCTAATAGCCAACCTGTGTAATGTACGGTTACTTGTTGACCAGCTTTGGCCTCATCACCAGAACCAACGGTAATATCCTCAATAATTAATTCGCTCATCTAGATCTCCATTAAAAATAATTTGATAGCTAAAGTAGTTTAACCGAATCTACCTTACAACATAAAAAATCCCGCTAATCAATCAAGATAAGCGGGATCAAAACCAATGTTTTTAAAATAGCGATTAAGCTTGGTTTTCAGCAAGCTTCTGCCATGTATCTACCACTGTATCAGGGTTTAGAGACATAGACATAATGCCCTCTTGTTGCAACCATAAAGCTAAGTCAGGATGGTCACTTGGGCCTTGGCCACAAATACCAACATATTTACCAGCTTTAGTACATGCCTGAATAGCACGTGACAACATGAACTGAACAGCCTCATCGC
>JAAZGT010000074.1 GCA_012511095.1 Alcaligenaceae bacterium | reverse complement strand
CCATAACTCAAGTATGAGAGCATTTATAGTAGACGTTAACCTTTACGGTGATCTTGATTTCCAAGCACATCATGATGAACTGGTGATGCTAGCCAAAGGTGCTGGTGCTAAGGTGGTAGGTACCTTAGTAGCCAATCGAGAGCGGCCAGATCCAGCTTTATTCTTAGGTAAGGGTAAGGTCGAAGAGGCGGTGGGTTTGGCCCAAGCCGCAGCTGCTGAGATAATTTTATTCGGTCAACCCTTATCGCCAGCGCAGCAACGTAACCTTGAGCGAGAGTTCAAATGTCGTGTGGTTGATCGAGTAGCGTTAATTTTAGATATTTTCGCCCTTAGAGCCCAGAGCCACGAGGGTAAAATTCAGGTTGAATTGGCTCAATTACAGCATTTACGCTCAAGACTAAGTGGGATGTGGTCTAACTTAGAGCAGCAGCAGGGTGGTATTGGTACGCGTGGGCCAGGTGAGACACAGCTTGAGCTTGACCGTCGTGTGATTGGTGGACGCATTAAAGCCTTACGTGGTCGTCTCGAAAAAGTTCGCAAGCAACGCGACAACCAACGCCGTCAGCGTATGCGTAGTGGTACCTTTATGGTGTCTTTGGTTGGTTATACCAACACGGGTAAGTCCACTTTGTTTAATGCGATGACCCGTGCCGAGGCTTATGCAGCTGATCAACTTTTCGCGACACTCGATACGACGACTCGTCGCGTTTGGATTGAGGGTGCAGGGCAGGTGACCTTATCTGATACGGTTGGTTTTATACGCGAATTACCCACTACCTTAATTGAGGCATTCAAGGCCACACTCGAGGAAACGCTCTACGCGGATTTGCTCTTGCACGTTATTGATAGCAGTAACCCCCAAAAGGAAGAGCAAATTTTTGAGGTAAATAAAGTATTACAAGAGATTGGTGCGCAACACATCCCGACTATTCTTGTTTACAATAAGACGGATTTGACAGATCAGGAACCTAGGCTTGAACTAGATGAGTCTGGTCATGTAAGTCGAGTCTTTTTGAGTGCTAGTGAACGAAGTGGCTTAGAGTTTCTAAGAGAGGCTATTGTTCTAACTAAACAGCAATTAGAGAAAACGATTGATGCTAAGTAAGATTTTTAATTTAAACGATCCGAATTGGGGTAAAAAACCCCAAAACGATGATGGTTCTCAAGGGTCAAGGCGACCGCAACAGGACCCAAATAGTCCACCTGATTTAGATCAGGTTTGGTCCGACGTAGAGAAAAAGTTCAAAGCTCTCTTTGGTGGTGGCGGTAATCGTGGTGGTGCACCACGAGGTCCAAATCAGGGCGGCAATCGTCCCAATATGCAAATGTCACCAAAGTTTATCCGCAAAGGTATTGTTTTTGCCTTAGTTGTTGGGCTGTTACTGTGGCTTGCGAGTGGTTTCTTTATTATCCGCGAGGGTCAGGTAGGCGTTATTACGCAATTCGGTCAGTATAAGCGTACTGTCATGCCTGGTTTCCAATGGCATATACCTAATCCAGTCGAGCGCGTTGAGCATGTTGATATTGCTAATGTTCGTGCTTTCTCTGTGGGTTACCGCGATAACTCACGTAACAAGGTGCTACCTGAGGCACTTATGTTAACTGAAGACGAAAATATTGTTGATGTGCAGTTTGACGTGCAGTACCGTATTAAAGCGGGTATTGCTGATGTTGAAAATGGCATCGATATCGGTAAGGCTTTAAGTCCAGCAGCAAGCTATTTATTTGCTACCGTTGACCCTGACGAATCAGTTCGCCAAGCTGCTGAAACAGCAATGCGCGAGGTGGTTGGTAAGGAGTCAATGAATAAGATTCTTTATGAAAGTCGTACTCAAGCCGCACAAGATGTGATGCGTTTAATGCAGCTTATTTTAGACCGCTACAACACCGGTATTGAGGTGATTACTGTAGCTATTCAAAACGTACAGCCACCTGAGCAGGTGCAGGCAGCCTTTGAAGATGCTATTAAAGCTGGTCAAGATAACGAGCGTCAGAAAAACGAGGGTCAGGCCTATGCTAGTCGCGTAATTCCTGAAGCTCATGGTCGCGCTTCACGTATGTTACAAAGCGCCGAGGGTTACAGAGCCCAGATTGTGGGTGAGGCCATTGGTGAAGCCGAACGCTTTAAGCAGATTGCAACTGAGTATGCCGCTGCTCCGGAGATTACTCGTGAGCGTTTATACATTAGTACGATGGGTGATATCTACTCAAATGCCTCTAAGGTTATGTTAGACACAGCTGAGCAACAAAGTCCGCTTATGTTCATGCCCTTAGATAGCATCTTAAATCGTAGTGGCTCAGCTAGCACAGCACCGCGTGTAACACCTGTGGCACCAGCTAAGCAAACGGAGTCACAAGGTGGCACTGACAGTTCTTCATTTGAGCATGGCAATAGTAGTGTGACTGGTGCAAGTAGCGCTAATACTTCAGGTTCTAACGATGGGCGTAGCCGTGAGCTAAGTCGTGATCGTGAACAATCTGCCCGTCGTTAACTATTGAGGATATTGTTATGAGAAGACCTGTTTTTTTCGCAATACTACTAGGGCTTGCATTTATTATCATTTCCTCTAGTGTATTCACAGTAAATGAGCGTAATTTTGCGCTTGTATTTAAATTAGGTGAGTGGCAGCGCACGGAAACTGAGCCGGGCCTTAAGTTTAAAATGCCATCCCCATTTGAAAATGTTATTTTCTTAGATAAGCGTATTCAGTCAATTGAGTCTAGGGACGCTGAGCGTATTCAAACCTCTGAGAAAAAGAACTTAATTATCGACTCGTATGTTAAGTGGCGCATCTCTGATCCGCGTCTCTACTATATTTCTTTCGGTAATTCTACCCAAGCGGCTCAAAACCGTTTAGCGGCACAGATTCGTGACGCGCTTAACGCGGCAGTTAACGTACGTACTGTGAGAGCAGTGATTTCATTTGACCGTGATGTGGTAATGCAAGAAATTTTAGCTAATATTTCTACTCGTGCTGCGCCTCTAGGTATTGAGGTAGTTGATGTGCGCTTGAAGCGTATTGAATTCTCAGCCGAGGTTTCTGATTCTGTTTACTCGCGTATGCAGGCGGAGCGTAAGCAAGAGGCTAATAGTCTTCGTGCCAGTGGTGCTGCAGAAAGTGAGCGTATTCGCGCAGAGGCTGACCGTCAGGTTGCAGAGATTTTAGCCCAAGCCCAAGCTGAAGCTGAGGCCGTGCGTGGTGCAGGTGATGCGAGTGCTACCAAGATTTATGCTGATGCTTACTCGCAGCAGCCAGAGTTCTTTAGTTTTTTTAATAGTTTAAACGCCTATCGTTCTTCATTTGCTAACAAAGAAGATACGATCGTGGTCTCACCGGATTCTAGTTTCTTCAAATACTTCGGTAGTCCAGTAGGGGAGTCAGCGGAGTAGTTATGAGAAGAAGTAACTGGTT
>JAAZGT010000073.1 GCA_012511095.1 Alcaligenaceae bacterium | reverse complement strand
TCTTGGAAGTCAGAAAGTAGTCAATTGCTTTATGAGGGTAATTTACGGTTGGGTAATAACCTATTCCATGTTGGTATTTTAGGGATCTTTTTTGGTCATTTAGTTGGCTTATTAACACCTCTTGCCGTGTGGGAGGCTTTTGGTATTAGCCATGGGTTTAAACAACTGATCGCCATTGTTGTTGGGGGTATCTTTGGTCTGATGACCTTAGTGGGTATCTTAATTTTATTACACCGACGCTTAAGTAATGATCGTCTTAATGCAAATACAACTTGGCGTGACAAACTGGTACTAATTTGGATTTTGTTAACTCTTTTACTAGGCCTAAGCACGATCTTTGTGAGTAGTGGTCACATGGATGGACATGAAATGGTTAAGTTGATGATGTGGGCGCAGCATATCGTCACCTTTAGGGGGGATGCCGCTAGCTTTATCCAAGACGCCTCAATCATTTTCAAACTGCATATGTTTATGGGTATGAGTCTTTTTGTGATTTTCCCTTTCACTCGTCTAGTTCATGCATGGAGCGGATTTGCTACGGTGGGTTTTTTAGGCCGTAAGCGTCAAATTGTTCGTCGCTTCTAAGTAGTTTTCCCTTAATTATTGCTATGAAAAGACTGATCTGCACGGGTCAGTCTTTTTTCGTTTTATTGACTTCTATATGACTACTACTTACTTTTTGTGTGCCTTTGTGGAATTAGCTCGAAGTAATTAGATGAGACTAATTATAAAGATTCAAGAATTAGCTAATGAGGTCAATATCATCAATGGCGCTAGGTTGCTACAGTGTATTAACACAGCGTTTAAGGTGCTTTGTCAGAGCAAATCCATGTTTTTGGATGTTTAGACAATAAGAAAAAGGAAGTCAATTATGCTATTGAATCGTAACCAACTCTCAGACCGTTTTAAGCAGAATTCGGTGCTTGCTAGTAGCACTTTTGCATTTACCATGTGTTTTATGGTCTGGACCATGTTTTCTGTGATTGCAATTCCTATTCGTGATGAATTGGGTCTTAGTGAGTTTCAGTTTGGTCTTTTAACCGCGATGCCAGTCCTTTCAGGCTCGCTTATTCGTATTCCTTTGGGCATGATGACCGACCGCTTTGGTGGTCGTAAAGTCTTTTTGTGGCTCTTAGCCATTTCTATTGTCCCAATTTATTTGATTCAATCAGTTAGTAATTACTATGCGCTTTTAGCAATTGGTTTGTTAATGGGGCTTGCAGGTGGCTCTTTTTCAGTGGGTACGCCTTATGTTTCGAAGTGGTTCCCGCCTCACCGTAAAGGGTTGGCGATGGGGGTTTTTGGTGCTGGTAATATGGGCTCCTCACTTAATACTTTAATTGCACCATCTATTATCGCCTTAGGTTCATGGCATTTAGTACCTAAAGTGTATGCCTTAATGATTACTTTTACCTTCTTAGTTTTCCTGATTTTCAGCTTCCATGATGAAAGTCATATATCACGCGAAGGTAGTTCACTTAAAAACCAAATAAGGCTGCTTCGAGATCCTAAAGTGTTGTGCTACAGCCAACTATATAGTGTGGTTTTTGGTGGTTATGTCGGTTTAGCACTTTGGTTGACTAGTTATTATCGTGCTGAATTCGCTTTGCCCTTAACTGTTGCTGGCGTTTTGGCCGCTTGTTTCTCTATGCCTGGTGGTGTGTTACGGGCTTTTGGTGGTTGGTTATCGGACAAATTCGGTGCCTATCGAGTAACGGCTGCTGTCTTGTGGGTCTGTTTTATCAGCTTTTTTATCCTGTCGTATCCAAAAACGGATTTTATTGTTGAAACTATACGTGGTGATTTGAGTTTACATATCTCACTCAATGTCTATTTCTTTACGGCGATTCTATTTTTGGTGGGGGTGGCGATGGCAGTTGGTAAAGCGTCAGTCTTCAAGTTTATTTCTGATGAATACGAAGAAAATATCGGTGCAGTATCCGGAATTGTTGGTTTAGCTGGTGGATTGGGTGGTTTTTTATTACCCATCTTATTTGGTTTTGCTTTGGATCTAACCGGTATTCGTTCTTCTTGTTTTATGTTGCTCTTTGGTACCACCTGCGTATCACTGATTTATTTAGCTTGGTCTCGTAAGACCCTAAATGAAGATTGAGCAAACAAAGCGAAAATTTTTTTTGACTCAATAATGAGGACATTATTATGAAATATGTATTAACAGACTGGCGTGTGGAGAGTCCAGAGTTTTGGGAAGATACAGGTAAAAAAGTGGCTAATCGTAATCTTTCTATTTCCATTTTTGCGCTAGCACTGGCATTTATCATCTGGCAGCTTTGGAGTGTGACAGTTGTTTATCTTCCACAAGTAGGTTTTGAATTGACGGCTAATCAACAGGCTTGGTTAATCGGAGCGCCAGCGTTATCTGGAGCCACTTTGAGAATCTTTTACTCCTTTGTTGTACCTATTTTCGGAGGGCGCCGTTGGACAGCAATCTCTACTTTGCTTCTGTTGATACCTGCTGTTGGCTTGGGTGTTGCAGTACAAGATCCTACGACAAGCTATAGCACGCTATTAATACTGGCACTTTTTTGCGGTTTTGGTAGCGGTAACTTTAGTTCAAGC
>JAAZGT010000072.1 GCA_012511095.1 Alcaligenaceae bacterium | reverse complement strand
CATATTATTTTACTTCAACCTTTAATGGTTCTAGGTTTGGTAACTCACCATAAATATCTGGGTGATATAGCGTTTCAACACGCGTTGGTGGCAAGTTAAACTCACCCGTATGGTTAAGCCTTACAGTGTAATTTAACGTCGTTTCACCTTGGGCAAAGCGTGAGTAATACGCTCTATAGCTTTCATTACCGCGCTCTACAAAAGCACTCCAGGAGCCCCAAGTGCCATAGCTTATCTCACCAGCTACTTGCTCAGATTGCTCTTGTAAGATTAAGCTATCGCGACCTAAGCCAGAGCCTAAAATGGTGGCACCACTTGGGATAGGGTCTGTAACAACCACCCAGGTCATCGGTGCATTAGCATGAATCTTAAGCGTAACGCGATAGACATCACCTTGGGTCCACTGACCAGCCTTTTGTTGCAACACAGGCAAGACTTCGCGCTCTACCTTATAACCAGCATATTTAGGCTCAGTCAAAGCGACGGCTGTGTAAGCACTCACATCAACCCAAAGCTTACCTTGGCCCTCAAATGCAAGATCTAAGGTCGAGTCAGAATCACTAGGCCAAGTCATCATGGCAGGATAATAGCTTTGGTTATTTTCAAATAACTCCGACGTAATATTAGTAACTGTCTTAGTCGGCTCCGCACTTGCCTCATCGCTAGCGGTTAATACTGCAGTAAAGTCACCAATGTTAATCTCATGTTCGTGCGTCTTGGCATAAGCTTGCATCGCCAATTTGGCATAGGTATTAGCTACCGTCGTGCCCCAATGACCATTACGTTGCAAATTAATTAAGCCATTTAACAGATAAGGCATTTCATTAGACCATTTCGGGTCATCAACGACGACAAAAAGTAGTCTAGCTAAATTGGCATTACGGTTAAACATGGTCCACCAAGCGCTAGTAAGCTCATTATTTAATGGCACTAACATTTGGCCTTCACGGCTTAACATAGCGGATAGATTTGTTTGAGCATCATCAGCTAACTGAGCCATTGCAGGATCCTGAAGACTCTTAGCAATGATTAACCAATTAACCCAATCATTCATATTCCATTTATTATGCTGCTCGTAATAGCTTAATGCAGTGCGCGCCGCCACTTGGCCGTATTCGGCTAAGGTTGTTAAGGCAGCTAATCGCTCACCCCAACGCCACTCATTATTGTAGAGCTCAGTAGTTAAGCGCCCCTCAAACACTGCTTGTAACGCTCTTAACATGCGCTCTTTATGAGCTTCTGGAATCTCCATAGTTAAACCAATGCGCTTAGCGTGAAGCGATAAGCTTAAAAGATAAGAGGTTAGATACGGACTACCTTGATTACGTGAGCCAGGGAAATACTTTAATAAACCATGCGAATCTAAATACAGTGGCATGTTAAGCATTAACTTATCCCATGCTGCCTGATTATCTAAGCCCACAGCAACAGCGGCCAACTGCTCATAGCAAGTAAATGGATAGCGAGCAAACCATTGGTTTAGCTCATCAGACTGACCTAATAAGCTATCACGCAACTGTAATGAAATGCCCCCAATAGCCTTACCATCTTGAGTTACTGTGCCATTTGCTAAACCTAATTCAATAGACTTAGATTCTGAAGCTGCTAATGGTAAAAGCATGGATTGACGAACCGTAATAGGTACTAGAGGCTCAACCACCTGTGTGATATCAATGCTGTCACTTAAGGCTTGATCTTGCTTAGACTTAGCGGTCTTTTCAATAGCAAAAAAATTCCAACTAACAATCTGTTTATCCTCTAAAAGTGCCGCTTTGTGATGTTCGTTTTTTTCAAAATGACGAGCCGATAGAGCATCTATATTCACAGGCCAAGAAACGGTTGTAGACTGTTTGGCTTTAAGATGAACTTGTTGTTGATTTAAGTTTTTAACTAAAGCACCAGTACTACGGCCACCAACAACCACATCTAAGTCTTTGTCAGTCGTATTGCGTACAGTTAAACTCAAATCATAATTATCATGCTCACGAACTAGGCTCGGAATACCTGAGATCAGCTGCAAGTCTTTGCTACTCGTAAACTCAGCCTTACCCTCAGCAAATTGATCCACCCCATAATCACCTACTGCAATCACTCTAAAGCGAGAGATACTGTCATTTAATTGAATTTGAACAGTGGCCTCACCATTGCTATCTAATTCAACATTAGGTTGCCACAATAACAAGGTATCAAAAAGCTCCCTAGTACCTGCACGCTTAGCTAAATCTGCAGCCGCGCCCCCAGCTGCTACTGCCTTACGACCGTAGTGACGGCGACCAACAATTTCTGATTGTGCGGTCGCTGTGGTTACAGCATAACCACGCTCTAGGCGCATTGCCTCAATGATTTGGGCACTCTTATTATCCGCAAGCTCTAGCAAGGCTTCATCAACCACCGCGATAGCAACTGAGGCTTTAGCAGCTGGTGAACCATCGTGTAATAGACCTTTAATCTTAGCCGTTGCTGTTTCTCTTAGTTGGTAGTTATTTTGATCAAGCTTAATATCAAGATTAAATTGCTTATGAGGATCATCTACCTTAAGCTCTGTCATCCCAAAGCGATAACTTGGTTTATTTAAATCAATTAAGCCCGTAATACGCGGTTGTGGTTCCGCAGTATCCTCTTCGATACGACCCCGTACCGCTAATACCGAGACATAAACATTAGGGTACCAGCTACTATCAATCTCCAAACGGACATTAGGATCAGCAGCTGTGAGCTCATGAACCTGAGTTTCTAAAATACCCGCGCGCTCAATAGCCACTAAAGCAGAGGCTTTTTGGAAAGGCATACGCACCTGTATGGTAGCGGTATCGCCCGCTTGGTATTTTTTCTTATCTGCTACCAGGTCAATGCGGTCATGATCAGCTGAGCCTAACCAGCCCCAACCACCAAAATAAGCTCTATCAGCATTGACTACCGTACGACCTTGAGTGTCGTCACTAATGGCTTGAAACACAACAGAGCCCTTAAACTTCTGCTCAATAGAGCAAGAAAACTTACCCTCAGAGTCAGTCTTACCCTCACATACCGTACCTAAAGGCTCAACTCGTTGCTCATAGTCATAACTATAGAAACCGCCCACCAAACGCTTACGTACTGCATAAGAGTTTTGTTGTAAGGTATCGATACGTACTGGATGATTAGCAACAGTTGACCCCTCAGAATTAACTAATACTAAATCTATTTTGGCAGAAACATCACCCGAATCAAAGCTCTCGACTTGCATACCAATGGCTAGGTCAGCAGGCCAGATCACAACACTTTGTTGAATGGTTTGTAACTCGCCATTAGGGTCAAGGAAACCATTTTCCACACGCAGCCTTGATACCTCCTCAATGGCTGGCAAATCAATTTGATAATGACCTCTACCCTCATCATTTACCTTAAGGGCTTGTTGACTTAAAAAGATATTGGCATCTTTGTACTCATACTCAAGACCAGCGTTTTCCTTGTAGAGCTGTGAATCAAAGACATAGTCTGGGAAGTCTGCAAAATCAATAGCAGACTCACTAATCATTGCCGATAGCTCGGTATCCCAATTAGCTGCTGCGCCACCACTGATGTAGTTAAGCTGTAAGTCTAAATCTAAAGCCTTTGGTGCAACTATCACTTTTGATTTTTGATTACCCGCAACGAGATCTATCGAAGCACTTAAAAATGGTAACTTAAACTCCTCAACTCTAAAGGTCTGGTTGCTCTGCAGTACCTCTTTGTTTTGGCGTAAATAACTTAGTTGATAGCTACCTAGTTTAGCTGT
>JAAZGT010000071.1 GCA_012511095.1 Alcaligenaceae bacterium | reverse complement strand
TCGGCAATGCACATACGTAAAGGCTCTAAGCCTAAGGTGGCGCTATAGCCACTTAATCCGCTTTGTGTGGCTTTGACTAAGGTCTCACACACTAGGGGTGGCGCAGTAAAATCGGGCTCCCCAATACTTAAACTAACAATATCGCGTCCGGATTCACGTAGTAACTGTGCCTTTTTTGCAAACTCAATTGCATGAAAGGTGACAGATTCTGCTACACGATTAGCTGGTTTTAACATATATATGCCTGATAGAAAGGAAAGAGATACTTAAATTGGATACTGTAATACTTAAATCAAATACAGTATGTCATTTTCAGAAAGAAAGCAAAAAAGCATTATACTTCTTAGACTACATGCTTTGCATTTGTAAAGTGTAGTTCTGGATTTGAGTATCGCAGCTATGGATCGACGTTCCTTTTTAAATATTCACAAAAACATGGTTGATGGGCCTTGGACAAAGTTTTGCGCTAGGCTGCGTCGTTTTGCGCAGGGCCAGTGGGAAAATCTTCCTTTTAGTGAGGATGGTTTTCCTCAAGCACGCCTACAATTAGAGCGTCATGTAGAGTTTGAGCACGCCAGAGCTTTGGCAGAGGAATATGAGATTGCCTTGGTGCTTGATGGCACCTTGCCTTTTGGCGCCTTAACGGGACGTCCGGGTTTGTGGTTAAAGCATTCACCTGCCTTAGGTGTTGTGGATTATTATAGTGATGAGGCGTGTTTAGCCCAAGCGGGTGCCTTAGTTGGGGAGTTGCTCGAGCAAGGTTATGAGCAATTTCTTGGCGTACCACCGCATCTTAGTGTGGCTCAGTGGTTTGCCGACCCTCAGTATCATGACGCGCGACCAGGTCTGAGCTTTTTGTCTGGGGTCGAGCGTATTCAAGCGATGTTTGCAAATGGCGATATGGCTGTGGTGGGTGGCTTTGGGGTTAATGACACCGCACCGCTCACTACACCGTTATTACATAAGGCCATTCCTCAACTTTTTGAGTTGCTTTTAAAAAGCGATGTACAAGTAGCTTTAAACTCATCTAGTTGGCGTTATGCTTATCGCTTTGAGGCATTACAAAAGAAATTGGTTGATTCAAATATTGCTAGGGTGTTTCAAGGTCATCGAGGCTCTTTGATTTGGGTGCAGTCATTGGTGATTAGAAAAATTCCCCGCACTGAGCGTTTATTATTAGATGCCACAGACTGGCAAAACAGCTACGATCAAGGGATTTGTGGTGGTGCAGAAGACAGCGAAATTAAGAGTTTATTTGACCCAGCTGGCATCTATCCATATTTTGACGAGTTGTTTAAGCGTTTTTAGCTGTAAATAGATTCGGAATCAGTTAGTATTAGTATAAATTGCCATAATTGCTATAAACCCTTTATGGGTGGGCGTTTGGTATTATATTTTCATGAAAATTTGTTATCACTCTAGGGTTTAAAAAAGGAAGATTAATGGAAGAGTCTTTGCGCGAAGCGGCCTTGTATTATCACCGTCAAGGTAAGCCGGGAAAAATTTCGGTCGAACCAACTAAAAAAATTGCTAACCAGCGAGATTTGGCTTTAGCCTATTCGCC
>JAAZGT010000070.1 GCA_012511095.1 Alcaligenaceae bacterium | reverse complement strand
CCACCTAAAACTACCACTGCCAAAATCAAGGCAGACTCAATAAAGGTAAATGATTCGGGGTTAACTAAACCTTGGCGTGCGGCAAAGAATGCACCACCAATACCTGCAAACATAGCACCCAATGTAAAGGCAGATAACTTAATATTAGTTGGATTTAGGCCGAGTGAACGACAAGCAATCTCGTCTTCACGTAAGGCCTCCCAAGTACGACCTAAGGGCATACGAATTAAGCGATTAGACACCAAAAGTGTGATCACTGCCAAAGCCAAAGCAAGCAGATATAAATAGATCACCACATGATTCGAGTTATAGGCCCAACCCATCATTTGGTGGAAAGTCTCCTCGCCAGCAGGTGCTCGACGAGTCATGGCATGGCCTAAAAGTGTTGGTTTTGGAATATTAGCAATCCCATCGGGACCACCCGTCCACTGACTCAGGTTAATTAATAGAAGACGAATAATCTCACCAAAACCTAAGGTCACAATGGCTAAATAGTCACCACGTAATCTCAATACTGGGAAACCTAAGATATAACCAAAGAAGGCAGCCATTGCTCCAGCCATCGGCAAGGAGGCCCAGAAGCCCCAACCAGCCCAATGGAACAACAAGGCGTAGGTATAAGCACCCACCGCATAAAAGCCCACAAAACCTAGGTCTAATAAACCAGCATAACCAACCACAATATTAAGACCCAAACCTAGCATCACGTAAATCAATACTAGGGTAGCAATGTCCACATGAGCTCTAGCTCCAAAAAAAGGCCAGATCGCTGCGACCACCACCACTAAGAGAATGAGCAAATTGACAGTACGTGGTTTCAACACAGGTAGTGCCCAACCTGCACCCCTTTTGCGTAGAGAGATTTTATTGAAAATATAAGGTCGTATAAGTAGCTGAACAATAAAGACAGCTCCAATGCCCATCAGCACAAGATCCCAATCAGGAATAATATGTGTTTGAGCACCTTTGCGCACTAACTGTAAGCCAAAAATAGGTATGGTCAAAATGGCAGTTAGTACGGCAGCAAAAATCGCGTTTTTAAAATTCTCAGCCATTAGACTTTCTCCACTTCAGGTTTACCTAAGAGACCTGTTGGACGGAATAAAAGAATCAGTACAAGCAAACTAAATGCAACGATATCTTTATATTCTGAAGACCAATAAGCGGCTGCCAGTGTTTCTACAACACCCAATAATAAACCACCTAAAATCGCACCAGGAATACTACCAATACCACCTAATACAGCAGCAGTAAACGCCTTGATGCCGGCAATAAAACCAATAAAGGGGTTTAGTTTACCAATGGCTAGAGCAATCAACACACCACCCACTGCAGCTAACATAGCACCTAAAACGAAGGTAAATGACACCACACGATTGGTATCAATTCCTAAGAGGTTGGCCATATGCATATCTTGAGAACAGGCTCTAGATGCACGACCCATACGTGAGTTTTTAATGTATAGCGTGAGTGCCACCATTAAAATAAAGACCACGGCAATAATTAAAAGACGTGAATAAGACAGCATCACTGGATAACCAATACCAAGATCCCATTTGATAGAACCTGAAATGATATTAGGTACCGCCATATCACGTGCACCTTGACCTAAGGCCACCCAGTTTTGCAAGAAAATCGACATACCGATTGCTGCAATGAGTGAAACAAGTCGCGGACTATTGCGCGCAGGACGATAAGCTAGACGTTCAATGGTATAACCATAAACACCCGTGACCAAAGCCGCTACTAAAATCATAAACAAAATCAATAACGGCAAAGGTAAAAAGCCATTGACCCCGATTGCGGTTAAAGTAACTAATCCTACATATGCCCCGATCATATAAACTTCACCATGAGCGAAGTTAATCATGCCAATAATGCCGTAGACCATGGTATAGCCAATTGCAATTAAGGCATAAATGGCTCCTAGTGAGAGCCCATTAAATAATTGCTGGATAAGCTGAGGCAGAAAATCCATAAGTTCGTGCCCTTTATAAACAAAACAATTGCCAATAATAATACTTAGTACGAGTTAACACTATTGGCAAAAACACTTAAAAGTTAGCGATTATATAAAAAAAGAAGCCTACTGTGAGGCTTCTTAAAGTTTAATATCATATTAATTAACAGTTAGATTGCTTGTCCTTCACTGTTGATATCAATCTTTTTTTTGAATTTCGCCGCACCTAAATTCCACATTAAGGCCCTAAACGGAGCTAACATCAATATCGATAAACTCAATTTAATCGCCAAATCACCTAGGCTTAAAGTAATCCAAGGTACACCTGTTGCAATAAATGCCACCCCAAAGAAAATAAAGGTATCAATGGTAGAAGCTAAGATACCCGCTGATAAAGGCGCTAACCACCAAGCTTTCTGGCGCAAACGATCAAAAACCACAATATCTAATAAATGCGCCATTAAAAAAGCAGAACCAGAAGCTAAGGCAATTCTAGGTGTGGATAAATAGACTGAGACAATCAAGGCCGCAGCAAAACCCCAATAAACAATGCGTCGTGCTGACTTAGGACCAAAGCGTCGATTAAGTAAATCAGTCACTAAAAAAGTAATGGGATAAGTGACTGCACCAAAGGTGAGCCAATCGTTAATATGGAATTG
>JAAZGT010000069.1 GCA_012511095.1 Alcaligenaceae bacterium | reverse complement strand
TTGCTTAGTCCACTTCGAGTTTTTCATCAACCACTCCCTATCTAAATGAATAGCGGTTTATTTATTCTACTCCAAATAAAAAACCCGACGTTAAGATAATACCTAACGTCGGGCTTAAAACAAATATGTGTAAAAGCGTCGAATAAATTAACCGATAGCTTCTAATTGACAATCGTCACTATTTGCTCTGGATTGCTCCTGAGAATCTTGCGACGATTCTTGCTGGAAAGTGGCATCAACTCGCTCGCGCAAATCCTTACCAGCTTTAAAGTGAGGTACCTGCTTACCAGGCACCATAACTTTTTCGCCAGATTTAGGGTTGCGACCGACGCGAGGGGCTCTCTGCGACAAGGAAAAACTTCCAAAACCACGCACTTCAATACGTTTGCCTTCAGCCAAGGCATCAACCATGGCATCGAGTATTGTATTAACAGCGAAATCGATGTCGCGAGCTGGCAACTGTGGAAAATCAGAAGCCAAAGCCTCAATTAACTCAGATTTTGTCACTTTTACTATTCGTCTTTAGCTTCGTCAAGCTTAGCTTTAAGTAAAGCACCTAAGCTTGTAGTACCAGATTGAGCTGCAGAGTCTTTGATGCTCTCTAGTTTCTCAGCAGTTTCTGCGTTATCGCGAGCTTTGATTGATAACTGAATTGAACGCTGTTTGCGATCAACGTTAAGAATCATAGCCTCAACCTCATCACCCTCTTTTAGTACAGTAGAAGCATCTTCTACGCGACCGCTAGAGATTTCAGAAGCACGCAAGTAACCCTCTACGTCTACAGATAAAACAACTACAGCGCCTTTAGGCTCAACTGATTTAACAGTACCTTTAACAACTGCGCCTTTATCGTTAGCAGAAACGTAGTTATTGAATGGATCGCCTTCTAGTTGCTTAATACCTAAAGAGATGCGCTCTTTTTCAGTATCAATAGCTAGAACAACGGCCTCAACCTCGTCACCTTTTTTGTAGTTACGAACAGCCTCTTCACCTGGCTCATTCCATGATAAGTCAGATAAGTGTACTAAACCGTCGATGTTACCAGGTAAACCGATGAACACACCGAAGTCAGTAATTGACTTGATGGCACCCTGAACTTTGTCACCGCGATTGAAGTTTGCAGCGAAGTCTTCCCAAGGGTTAGAACGACACTGTTTCATACCTAAAGAGATACGACGACGATCTTCGTCAATCTCTAGAACCATTACCTCAACCTCTTCGCCTAAGCTAACTACTTTGCGAGGGTCAACGTTTTTGTTAGTCCAATCCATTTCAGAAACGTGAACTAGACCTTCGATACCTGACTCAACCTCAACGAATGCACCGTAGTCAGTTAAGTTAGTTACTTTACCGAATAAACGAGTACCGGTTGGGCAACGACGAGATAAACCGATCCAAGGGTCCTCACCTAATTGCTTAACACCTAGTGATACACGGTTTTTCTCACGGTCAAACTTAAGAACCTTAGCATCGATCTCTTCACCAACTGAAAGAACTTCAGACGGGTGACGTACACGACGCCATGCCATATCAGTAATATGTAATAGACCATCGATAGCACCCAAGTCAATGAATGCACCGTATTCGGTAATGTTTTTAACAGTACCTTTAACAACTGCACCCTCTGTAAGAGACTCAAGTAGCTTCTCACGCTCTTCGCCCATTGTTACTTCTAGAACAGCGCGACGAGATAACACAACGTTGTTACGCTTGCGGTCTAATTTAATTACTTTGAACTCAAAGGTCTTGCCTTCGAAGATGCTGGTATCTTTAACAGGACGTAAATCAACTAGAGAACCAGGTAAGAAAGCACGGATACCGTTAGTCATAACAGTTAAACCGCCTTTAACTCGGCCAGTGATAGTACCGTTAACTAGCTCGCCAGACTCTAAAGCTTGCTCTAGCTGTAACCAAGCAGATAAACGCTTAGCACGATCACGAGAAAGAATAGTAGAACCATAGCCGTTTTCGATAGAGTCGATAGCAACTGATACGAAATCACCTACTTCAACTTCTAACTCACCCTGGTCATTTAAGAATTCTTCGATAGGGATAAGGGCTTCTGATTTAAGACCGGCGTTAACAGTAACAAGGTTACGGTCAATACCAACAACTTCGGCTGAAATCACTTCACCGGATTTCATTTCCTGATCTTTGATGCTTTTCTCGAATAAATCGGCAAAGCTTTCGCCGCCTAGGGCTTCTTGGTAGTTTAAGGATGTCATTAAATTAATAATCCAAAGGCAATATTGCCTAATAAAATACGCGTCAATTTTTATATCGACGGAGTTAAAAAACTTTTGTATGGACTACGTGGCCATACAAAAGGCCATAAAAAATCTAATTAATTTGACTAACAACTCAATTGAGCTTTTAAATTAAAGCTCAGATAATTAGTCTTGCTCGAATTTGCTATACCAATGCTCTAAGACCACATCAAGCGTTTCCTCAGCTGTTAAATCAGATGAGTCAACAATAATTGCGTCATGAGCTGGTATTAAAGGAGCAAATTCGCGATTTATATCACGCTGATCGCGCGCCTCTAAATCAGCAACTAAACTATTAAGTTTAACTGAAAAACCTTTGTTCATCAACTGCTTATAACGTCTTTCGGCTCTTTTTCGCACATCTGCAACAAGATAGATTTTTAAATCAGCATCTGGGAACACCATGGTACCCATATCTCGCCCATCGGCTACTAAACCAGGAGCGCGTCGGCAGTTGCGTTGGCTCTGCAATAAGGTGGCACGAAGCTTAGGATAAACAGCAATTTTCGAAGCAATAGCACCCACTTGCTCATTACCAATGCTGTCAGTCACATCCTCACCATGTAAAAACGTACCCTCAGGTAAAAATTTAACTGATAAACCAGCAGCAACCTTTGCAACGGCGTCTTGATCCTCGAGATCGACACCTTTTTTCATGCAGTCTAAGGCAGTAAGTCGATATAGTGCGCCTGACTCTAAAGCATACCAACCTAACTCCTGAG
Source organism: Alcaligenaceae bacterium (assembly GCA_012511095.1). Taxonomy (GTDB): domain Bacteria; phylum Pseudomonadota; class Gammaproteobacteria; order Burkholderiales; family Burkholderiaceae_B; genus Oligella. The sequence goes on along the minus strand of JAAZGT010000069.1, from coordinate 9,058 downwards.
CTAATAAATTGGCTACTGTACCTTTACCGGAAGCACTTGGACCGTCGATGGTAATGACGGGGACATGACTGTTGGGATCCATTGGTTTTTACCTCATATTAAATATTTTTCTGATTTTAACTTATTTTAGGAGCAGCTTGTACTCATCAAAATAGGTTGGGAAGGTCTTATTAACGCAAGCCGGATCCATAATACGTACTGACGCTCCTGCAAAGGTAGCCAAAGAAAAACACATCGCCATACGATGGTCATCATAAGTTTCGATCTCGGCATTTTTCCACTCTTTAGGAGCGGTCACTTTAATATAGTCAGGGCCTGACTCTACGGTAGCGCCCATTTTTTCAAGCTCTGCATGCATCGCATCAATACGATCTGTTTCTTTAACGCGCCATGATGCAATATTTCTAAGGGTACATGGACCATCGGCATACATTGCCAAGACAGCTGCAGTCATCGCCGCATCAGGAATCAAGTTAAAGTCCTCATCAAAGGCTTTAACCTTAGGGATACCGCCTTCGTGTTGAGCACTCACCTCAACATAATCAGAACCATATTTTAGCTCAGCACCAATTCGCTCCACAAACTCAGCAAATAAGATATCTCCTTGGATACTGTTTTTATTAATACCGTAAATACGAATCGGACCAGAACCTAATAAACCTAGGGCAAAGAAATAAGATGCGGATGAAGCATCACCCTCGACCCAAATCTCTTTTGGTGACACATAAGCTGCATCAGCCGCAATAATGTAGCGTTGCCAATCTTGGTTTTCTACATTAACGCCAAAACGCTGCATTAAATTTAGAGTAATACCAATATAGGGTTTAGAAATTAATTCCCCTACCACTTCGATTTCAATCGCTTGATTTAGTTTTTTGGCCAATACTGGTGCTGCTAACAATAACGCAGTTAAGAATTGAGAAGACACATTGCCAGCAACCTGAATCACCGTATTTTCTTTTAATGCTGGCTTTTCAATTTGTAAAGGCGGATAACCAGGGTTTTGTAAGTACTCAATATTGGCACCGATGCCCTTTAAGGCTTCAACTAAGTCGCCAATTGGACGCTCGTGCATACGTGGAATACCATGTAAATGATAACTACCATCACTTACTGCTAAAGCTGCCGTTAAGGGACGAATCGCTGTACCCGCATTTTGCATAAAGAGATCAGCTTCTTTGACTGGGAAACCACCAACACCATGCACCACAACCGAATGATTGCCTAAATCATCAATTTTTATGCCTAACTTTTTTAAAGCATCAAGCATCACTCGGGTATCGTCCGAATCAAGTAAACCATGAACGGTGGTCGTACCAGTGGATAAGGCGGCTAACAACAACACACGATTGGAAATACTCTTAGAACCAGGCAAACGAATTTCTCCTGATGCCTTTTGAGTAGGCTCTAAATCTAAATAAGGTATTGTTTGAACCACATCATCCTCCAGAAAATATTTAAATTTATATTAAATAAAATGTTCACTCAGAAGTGCCCATAATCATTAATTTTATCAAGACTTTAAACGCCAGTTTTTTCTTGCATCTGAGGCTTGTTTGAACCAATCAAACATTTTGCTTTCTTGATTGTTCTCTAAATACGCCTTGGTTTCAAGCAATTGCTCCATGAAACAATCTAATTGGCTTAACATTGCCTCTTTATTGGCGTAAAAAATATCATTCCACATCTCGGGGGAACTAGCGGCAATACGGGTAAAGTCTTGAAAACCTGTGCCTGCCATGGTTAAGAATAAATCACTGTGCTCCGACGCCAAGATGCTATTCATATAAGCTGCACTAATATAATGCGGAAAATGGCTGGTTGCTGCAAAAATTGTATCGTGAATTTTCGCATCCATACAGTAAACTGCTGCACCTATGGTTTGCCATGTAGCGGTTAATAAGCCAATATCCTCAAGTGAGTTTTCTTGTAGTGGCGTAATAATGAGTTTACGATCTTTATATAAATCACTAATAGCAGCTTCAGCACCTGATTGATGTGAGCCTGCAATAGGATGCAAAGGTAGGAATTGATTGCTGCGAACGCCTAATATTTCCCGTGCTTCGACAATTAAATCATATTTGGTACTGCCACCATCGGTAATAATCACCTTATCAGACAGATGTGGCGCTAATTGTGAGAGCACTTTAGCGAAGGCCTTAACGGGTACAGCAATGAAGATCAAATCAGCATGTTGTGCTAAATACTCCATACTGACTGCTTCATCAATAACACCAAGCTCCTTCGCTCTTTCCAAATTGGATGACTGCCTTCCTGCTGCAATCACACGCTCAGAAAGACCTGTCTCCTTGAGCGCTAAGGCAAAGGAGCCGCCAATTAATCCCGGACCAACAATGCCAACAGTTTTAAAAGGTTGTGGTTTTGCTTGATTTTCAACACGTGCAATTCCATCATTAAAACTGACGCGAACTGCCTCACTAAGCGATGAGGCTGGTAGCAGTTTAGGCATTAAGCTAAAACCTCTTTTAAAGCGGTGATAAAGCGTTGATTTTCTTCAGGGGTACCAATAGAAACGCGCAAATGCTCAGGTAGACCATCACTAGCTACTGGGCGCACAATAACGCCTTTGGCTAATAAGGCTTCGGCAACCTTAGCAGCCTCTTTCATTTCAAACAAAATAAAGTTGGTATAGCTAGGCACATAGGTAATGCCCTTAGCATCAAACTCTTTAGATAAAAACTCTTTACCCGCTTTATTCATTTGGTAGCTCTGCTCTAAGAACTCATCATCTTTAAGCGCTACGATAGCGGCAATTTGAGCTAAGGTATTCACATTAAAAGGCTGACGCACACGGTTTAGGTAGTCCGTTACCTCGGCATGCGCAATAGCAAAACCTACACGCAAGCCCGCTAGACCATAAGCTTTAGAAAAGGTGCGTAAAACCACTAAATTAGGGTATTTAGAAACTAGCTCTGCACTATTAAAGCGCAACTCAGGATCTAGATACTCGTTATAGGCCTCATCTAAAACTACTAAGGTTTTGTTACCTCGACTTTTTTGTACTTTTTCTAAAAAGTCGATGATCTCCTCTTTAGGGTGGAAGCTACCAGTCGGGTTATTAGGATTAGAAATGTAAACCAAGCGAGTATCGTCTTCGATAGCATCAAACATAGCATCTAAGTCTAAGCCTAAATTTTTGCTCGGCACAGCAAGATGGCGTGCACCACGCGCTTGGGTACTTAAGTTATAAACCACAAAGGCGTTTTCGGAATAAACTGCAGAGCTATTCTCATCTAAAAAGGCTAAAGAAACGATTTCCAATAAGTCATTAGAGCCATTACCAATGGTGATATTAGCCATATCTACACCATAATGCTGGGCAAGAACGGCTTTCAAATCAAAGGCATTAGGATCGGGATAACGACCTAACTCTGATAATGCATTAGAGCTTAAATAATCAATTAACGCATCTTTTACACGTGGCGAAAAACCTAGAGGATTTTCATTAGAGGCCAACTTAACAATAGAAGCAGGCTCAAGACCGTACTCACGCGCTAACTCACTCGTTGGCTTACCTGCTCGATAAGGGCTAATAGCACGAATATTTTCAGGTAATAAAAACTCTGTGTTTTTTGAAATAGGTTTATTTAAGCTTAAATCATTCATTTTAATAACTAAACTAGAATTGATGGGGCTAAAGCAATGCCGAAGGATCGCTTTGACGCGGGTATGAGCCCAGAATCTTTAAATAAGAGGATTGTTTTTCTAAATCAGCTAAGGCTGCGCGAATATTGTCATCATCGCGGTGACCTAAGATATCAATATAGAAGTAATACTCCCACTGACCAGTACGAGCAGGACGCGACTCAAAACGACACATTGAGACACCATGATTTAAAAACGGCTCGATCAAATCATGTAAGGCGCCGACACGATTTGGCACAGCCACAATTAAGCTAGTCTGATCATCGCCACTTGGTTGATTAACAATGTGACCAATGGCTAAAAATCGCGTTTTATTATTGGCATCATCTTGAATATTTTCGGCAACCATTGTCAAATCCCACACAGCAGCTGCATGTTTACCTGCAATGGCTGCAACCGTAGGATCCTCGGAGGCAATACGTGCTGCATCTGAGTTACTAGCTGCGGGTTCCCGAGGTAGGTTTGGATAATTTACTGACAACCACTGATGACACTGCGCTAATGATTGTGGATGCGCCATCACACGGGTCACACCCTTCATTTCGCCAGTTTTTGTCATTAGGCAGTGACGAATTGGGATAGTGCGCTCGCCGTGCACCTTAAGGGTTGTGTTGAGCAATAAATCTTGAGTACGGTTAACAGCACCCTCGGTAGAGTTTTCGACAGGAACCATACCAACATCGGCCTGCCCTGCCTCTACCGCTCTAAACACCTCATCAAATGATGGACACTCGAGCATCTGAACGGCATGACCATAAAACTCATAAGCTGCTTGCTCAGAAAAAGAGCCTTTGGGTCCTAAATAAGCAACGGTTAAACCGCGCTCTAAGCCACGACAGGCAGAAACGATTTCAGTCCACACTGCCTCAACCGAGGTGTTAGGAAAGGTGCCATAAAGGTTATCTTTTTGCAGCACGCCAATAAGCTGTGCTTCACGCTCAGGCTTAAGCACAGCGTCATCAGCATCATAAGCATGCTTTACTTTACCCACTTCAATGGCCGTTTGAGCGCGTTGATTTAATAAATCTAAGATTTGATGATCAATTGCATCGATCTTGTCGCGCAACGGCTTAAGTAATTTATTTAATTCACTGCTCATGACTAATTACCCGTTTTGACGCTCAAATTCTTTCATGTAGTCTACCAGCGCCTGTACGCCCTCGATTGGCATGGCATTGTAAATAGAAGCGCGCATACCGCCTACTGATTTGTGACCCTTAAGATTTAATAAACCTAGCTCTTTAGCGCCCGCTAAGAACTTAGCATCAAGACTATCATCGACCATCACAAATGGTATGTTCATAATTGAACGATGAGCAGGCTGTACGAAGTTATTGTAAAAATCCGTGCTATCGATATAGTCGTATAGAAGCTTAGCTTTAGCTTGGTTTTTTTGCTCAATAGCAGCTAGGCCACCCTGAGCTAAAAGCCATTTAAAAACTAAGCCTGAAATATAAATACTGTAGGTAGGAGGCGTATTAAATCGCGAACGTGCCTCGTCTAAGTTTTTATAATCGAAGACATCTGGGCAAACATCCTGACATTTACCAATGAGCTCACGACGAATCGCAACAATCGTAATACCGGCGGTACCAGCGTTTTTCTGAGCACCAGCATAGATCATATCAACGCCATTTAGATCCCAGTCACGCGCTAAGAAATGTGATGAGGTATCTAAAATTAGAGGTACGCCCTCGGCGCCAATCGCCGCCTTGTCAGGTAACTCAGCATACTCGACACCACCGATTGTCTCATTACTGCAATAATGAAGATATGAAGCATTAGGATTAACTTGCCACTCGCTAAAATCAGGAGCCCAATGCCAAGGCTTATAAGTCACCCCGTCAATTTCACGGGCCTCAGCACTACTAGCCGCTACACGCATATCACCGAAGCTCACGGCCTCTTTGTATGTCTTATTAGACCAAGAACCAGTTAGCACATAATCGGCTGTTTTACCCTCTTTAGTGGCGATTAAGTTCATTGGCAGAATAGCGTTTTGCGCTGTTGCGCCACCTTGGCTAAAGAAAACAGCCCAATCATCGCCAACACCTAATAACTTACGTAAGTCCTCTTCGGCCTCATCACAGATTAGAGTAAACTCAGCACCGCGGTGACTCATTTCCATAACGGATTGGCCACTGCCGCGCCAGTCTAGCATTTCATCAGCTGCTTGTTGCAAAACCTCTTTTGGTAGAACTGAAGGTCCAGCCGAAAAATTCCAAAATTGCTTCATTTTAATTATCTCTCATCAGCAGGTCGGTCATCATCAGAAAGTTGAATGTCATTCTGATCATCTTCATTAATTTCATCTACGCCGTTGTCAACGATAGCTGTATTTCTATCTTTATCATCGTCAGACTCGTCTAAATCAGATTCAACAACGCGTTTAACACCAGTTAGTAAATCGCCTTCATCGCAATTAATTAAGGTCACACCTTGAGTCGCTCGACCCATTTCGCGGATTTGCTCAACTTCGGTACGAACTAAAACACCGGCTGAAGTAATCAGCATGATTTCATCTGTTTCGTCGACCAATACCGCACCAACCACCTTACCATTACGCTCAGAGGTTTGAATTGCAATAACACCCTTGTTACCACGACGATGACGCGGGTACTCTGCAATAGATGTGCGCTTACCAAAACCATTTTCAGTTGCAGTTAAGACGCTATAAGATTCGTTATCTGCCACCAACATCGCAATAACTAACTGCTCATCATCTAGGTTCATGCCGCGAACACCACGTGCATTACGACCCATTGGACGAACATCTTGCTCATCGAAACGAACTGCTTTACCCTCATCAGAGAAGAGCATCACATCGTGCTTACCATCAGTTAGCTCGGCACCAATTAAGAAGTCACCCTCATCGAGGTTAACTGCAATAATGCCGCCGCGTCGTGGATTAGAAAAATCCGCTAGTGGGGTCTTTTTAACCGTCCCCTTAGAAGTGGCCATAAAGACATAATGATCCTCGGTGAACTCTTTAACCGGCAAGATCACGTTAATACGCTCGTCTTCGGCCAATGGGAATAAGTTAACAATAGGACGACCACGGGAGTTGCGACCACCTTGTGGCACTGCATACACTTTAAGCCAATACATACGACCATGATTTGAGAAACACAATAAATAATCGTGCGTATTAGCAATAAATAAGCTATCAATGACGTCATCTTCTTTCATTGAAGTTGCTTGTTTACCGCGACCACCACGGCGTTGCGAACGGTACTCAGATAAAGGTTGGCTCTTAATGTAGCCCTCTTGAGACAGAGTTACCACCATATCGGTAGGAGTAATAAGATCCTCCATATCGATTTCTAAGGCGTTAACCTCAATCGTAGAGCGACGCACGTCTTTGGCGTTGATACTAAACTCTGTTTTAATCGCCTCTAATTCTTCGGCGATAATATTAGAAATACGCTCAGGCTTAGATAAGATATCGATTAGGTCAGCAATAAGTCGCATCACCTCTTCGTACTCATCAACGATCTTCTCTTGCTCAAGGCCCGTTAAACGCTGTAAGCGCATATTTAGAATTTCTTGAGCTTGTACCTCACTTAAGCGATATAAACCACTTTCTTGTAAACCATATTCGGGATCTAGGTCCTCAGGGCGATACGCCGCTGAACCACCCATAACACCACCCTCATCGGCGGCTGCTAACATAGTGCGCACCAAAGAAGCATCCCAATCACGCGACATCAATTCGTCACGAGCAACAGGTGGCGTAGGAGCCGCGCGAATGATACGGATAAACTCATCAATATTAGCTAAGGCGACTGCTAAGCCCTCAAGTACATGACCGCGATCGCGCGCCTTACGCAATTGGAAGACGGTGCGACGTGTCACCACCTCGCGACGGTGTTGTAAGAAATACTCAACTAACTGTTTGAGATTAAGTAGGCGGGGTTGACCGTCAACCAAGGCGACTAGGTTCATACCAAAAGTGTCTTGGAGTTGAGTCATCTTAAAGAGGTTATTTAATACCACCTCAGGCATTTCACCGCGTTTAAGCTCAATTACTAGGCGCATACCGTCTTTATCAGACTCGTCGCGGATATCAGAAATACCCTCAATACGCTTTTCGTTAACTAACTCAGCAATTTTCTCTTGGAGGGTTTTTTTATTGACCTGATAAGGAATTTCATCAACCACAATGGCTTGACGATTACCACGATCAATATCTTCAAAATGCGTTTTGGCACGCATAACCACACGGCCGCGACCAGTACGATAGCCCTCGACCACACCTTGGGTGCCGTAAATAATACCGCCGGTTGGGAAGTCAGGTGCTGGAATAATTTCAATTAACTCATCAACCGTACAATTAGGATTACGTAAAGCAAACAAACAGCCATTAACCACCTCTGCTAAGTTATGAGGTGGGATATTAGTTGCCATACCAACCGCAATACCAGAGCTACCATTAATTAATAAGTTAGGTAGACGTGTAGGTAATACTAAAGGCTCTTGCTCTGAACCATCGTAGTTTGGACCGAAGTCGACTGTATCTTGCTCAATATCAGCTAATAACTCATGAGCTATCTTAGATAAGCGAACCTCGGTATAACGCATTGCCGCCGCACCGTCACCGTCGATAGAGCCAAAGTTACCCTGACCATCAACTAAGGTATAACGTAGCGAGAAATCTTGCGCCATACGCACAATGGTGTCGTATACAGCGCTATCGCCATGCGGGTGATATTTACCGATCACATCACCGACAATACGAGCAGATTTTTTATGAGGACGGTTCCAAGAGTTATTAAGCACATCCATCGCATAAAGCACACGGCGGTGCACAGGCTTTAAGCCATCACGCGCGTCTGGTAGAGCGCGCCCAACAATTACACTCATGGCGTAGTCTAAGTAACTACGACGCATTTCGTGTTCTAAAGAGATTTGAATCGTTTCTTTAGCAAAAGAATCCATATTTACTCGCTAACAGCAAAACTGCTATTTTAAATTCACAAAATTAACCCCCTATTCTAACATTTATCGATTAGCTGCGAGTTAGCCAAGCCTGACAAGGTGAATTTAAGCATTAACAATTTCTTTCATTCATTTGCTGTTTTTTGTTTTTTTACAACAAAGGATGAGCGCTAAAAGCTTGATTTTTATCGCATATATACAACATACTGTCTCAAAAAAACAACAATAAATTTGAATAATGTAGTTTTATTCTTAAAATACAGTGACTTAGACAGTTTAGTTAAGCAAAAAAATAGTTAATCATTTAACATCTTAAACATGCATCAAGGAAAATCTACTCAAAACACTTTGAATGATGTTTCATTGATTGCTATACTAAACCTGATTTCCATTCTGCGGCGGTTTCGCTGCGAGTAACTTTTTAGCTTTATTTAGCTCATCGAGGAGAAACATG
>JAAZGT010000068.1 GCA_012511095.1 Alcaligenaceae bacterium | reverse complement strand
TATCTAGGCGATGAGCTAATTCTAAAAAGCGTTGTTGGGGCCTTGCTGAGCGAAGCTGCTCAATCACCCCAAAAGACACACCACTACCGCCATGCACTGCAACACCTGCGGGCTTATTAATGACTAAGATAGCGTCGTCTTCATAAACAATAGGGAACTCGGCCTTAGGCGCTGGTGGTTTAGTCTCTGCTTGGGCCACACGCATTGGCGGAATACGCACCACATCACCACGCTCTAGGCGGTAATCCACACGCACCCGACCGCGATTGACGCGTACTTGACCAGAACGTACGGCACGATAAAGATGACTTTTTGGAACCCCCTTGCACTCACGGATCAAAAAGTTATCTAGCCGTTGCCCTGCGCTACCAGAATCAATTTCTAGCATTCGCACTGAAAAACTAACGGCATCTGATGAACTTTGTTTGCACATATTGTAAAGACTAACTATAATTCTTATTACCCGCAATAAAAGAAAGCGGCGCGATCGTAGAGAAGCCTATTGCTTATCCGCTTGCGATATTCTCAAGACCTTAAGGCCTTCACTCTACCTTAACACGCTATTGTAACTCATGATTTTTGAATTAATATTAGATTGTTAAGGTTTTTTAAGACCGAGTCTAGGGCAAGTAAAATAGGTCATAGCACCATTTCCCCTAGCCGCTATTTCAAATAGAGTCAGTGCATTTAGGCTGAGGCCCTCTTTCTTTTTTGAGTTGTTTGTGGTGGTCATCGTTAGTAGGCATTAAGCTGTTATTGATGCGGCAGTATTTAACCTCCTGCCCACAGCTAGCGTGCTATACAGATGATATTGTTGATTGTTGAGTGAAAAGCACAGAATTTCTATTTGCAGACCTAAGCCTACATTTATTAGTGTTTTAGGTCTGTAAGTTTTTTAATGAAACGACTTATTTTTAAATTTTATAGGTCGGTTCCTAATTTTTTTGTTTTATAACTAAATTTTTTGTTTGTTTGATTTATTGTGAATACCACAGGTAACTCGAGACAAATTGTTCGGGTTCAACCCACAAGTAGTTTAAATCGTCTTAGTTTCTTGGCGCATAAACATCTTATGTCGCCTCCCAGAGCTTAGGGCGAGTCTAGCCATGTCTAAACAATAAAAACAAAAACTCATAAAAGATTTAGCTGTCTTCATCGCAGCGTCATCAATTCCGCGGCAACTCTTTCCGGGTGGTTCAGCAATTTATTGCTGTGGCTTTTTTTCGGAGAGTTTTGTAAATGAAACGCATGTTATTTAACGCAACGCACCAAGAAGAATTACGCGTTGCCATTGTTGATGGGCAAAAGCTTATCGACATTGATATTGAAACCGCTGGTCGTGAACAACGCAAAGGCAATATCTACAAGGGTGTAATCACCCGCATCGAGCCAAGCTTAGAGGCATGCTTTATTAACTATGGTCACGAACGCCATGGTTTTTTGCCCTTTAAAGAGGTTGCTCGAAGTTATTTCAAAGAGGGTGTAGAGCTCCGCACCGCCCGCATTCAAGACGCCCTCCATGAGGGTCAAGAGCTGATCGTTCAGGTTGAAAAAGAGGAGCGCGGCAACAAGGGAGCTGCGTTAACAACCTTTGTATCATTAGCTGGTCGCTACTTAGTTCTGATGCCTAATAACCCACGCGGTGGTGGTATTTCACGTCGCATTGAGGGTGAGGATCGCAAAGAGCTCAAAGAGGCCATGGACAAATTAGATCTACCTCAAGGTATGAGCATGATTGCTCGTACTGCGGGTATTGGTCGCACTACCGAGGAATTAGATTGGGACTTAAACTACCTTCTAAAGCTTTGGAATGCCATTGATAACGCAGCCTCACAACACCCTGCTCCAGTTCTGATTTATCAAGAGTCTAGCTTAGTAATTCGCGCTATTCGCGATTATTTCTCACCAAGCATCTCAGAAATTCTCATTGACACCGATGAGATTACCTCTCAGGCAACGGCCTTTATGCAAGACGTTATGCCTGAAAACGTTAAGTTAGTAAAACGCTATCGTGATGCGGTACCTTTATTCTCTCGCTTCCAGATCGAGCACCAAATTGAGACGGCCTATGCACGTAATGTGTCATTGCCTTCGGGTGGCTCGATTGTGGTTGACCACACAGAGGCTCTGGTTGCTATTGACGTTAACTCTGCCCGTTCTACTCGCGGTGTCGATATTGAAGAAACTGCCCTACGCACCAACTTAGAGGCAGCCGAAGAGGTAGCGCGTCAATTACGTTTACGTGACTTAGGCGGTCTAATAGTTATTGACTTCATTGATATGGACGATAACAAGAACCAGCGCCAGGTTGAGCAGAAACTACGTGAGGCTTTACATTTTGACCGCGCACGCGTGCAGATGGGTAAAATCTCTCGTTTCGGCCTGATGGAGCTATCGCGTCAGCGCTTGCGTCCATCACTTAACGAGGGCTCTCATATTACTTGCCCACGCTGTAATGGTACGGGTGTGATTCGTGACGTTGAGTCAAGTGCATTAAATATTCTGCGCTTAATTCAAGAAGAGGCAATGAAAGAAAATACCGCCGCTTTACACGCTCAAGTGCCAGTAGACGTTGCGACCTTCTTATTAAATGAGAAGCGCCCTGATATTTTAAAAATTGAAAATCGTCTTAATGTACGTATTGTATTAATTCCTAATAAAGCATTAGAAACACCACATCATCATATTGAGCGTTTACGCTACGACGATAATCGCTTAGACGATCCTAAATCTAGTGTTGAATTAATGCCAGTACCTGACTCTGTCGTTAAGTGGCGCGAGCAAAACGCTAAGCTTGAAGAGCAAGAAAAGCGACCTGAAGCTATTGTTAAGGGTATTTCTCATGGTGAGCCCGTACCTTCGAAGCCTGAGCTTGCTAAGGCAGCCGTTGCTTCAGCAGGTGCCGCTGCAGCTGAAGTAGCTGAGCGCGTCGTGCCTAAAAGTTTCTTACAGCGCATTAAGTCATTCTTTATGCGTCCAAATGGCGATGAGGCAAAAAAGGTAGAAGAAGAAAAAGCACCAGCTACAAAAGCAGCTGCTCAAAAACCAAGCGCACGCTCCGCTGACACGTCACAACGCCAACCACGTCAGCAAAGACAACGTCGCGCCTCAAAACGTGCCCCACAAGATCAAGATTCTACTAAACAGAGACAGCGTCGCCCACAACGTCCTCGCAAAGGCCAACAAGGTGACGGTCAACAGGATCAACAAGGTCAGCAGCGCGAACAGCGTCAACCGCGTCAACAGCAACAAGGTCAAGAGTCTAACCGTCAAAGCAGACGCTCTCGCCGTCAACCACGTCAAGACGATAGAGCTCAAGCTCAAGTTCAACACCAAGGTCAAGGCCAGCAGCACCAAGCCGACAACCAAGGTCAACCGCAAGAGCGCGCCCAACAAGAAAGACCTCAGCGTCAACCACGCGAACAGCGTGAACCACGCGAGCAACGTGAGCAGCGTCAACCACGTCAGCAGCGAGAACAACGCGACCAGCAGCAACGTGATCAACGTGAGCAACAGCGCGAACAAAAAGAGCAGCGTGAACAACTACGCGAAGAACAAGTAGAAGCTCAACAGCAAGTCATCACTCAAACTGAGACCACAATTCAGACAGAGCAAACACAAGCTCCTGCAACTGAAACTCAGCGCCCAGTTGAAAGCAAGACAGAGCAACAAGTAACTACTAATGAGTCAGTCGCGACAGCACAAGATGACAATACGCCATCTGAGTCACGTCGTCGTCAAGGTCGTCACAGCAATCGCAATCGTCGCCCTCAAAAAGAGGCAGCGACAACAACAGGGGCATTACCATTCGTTCCTAATGAAGTCATGTTAAAAACACCACATCATGACTACGAAGAGGTATCTGAGCAAATTGCCAAAGGTGAGATCGATATTGAGGCGGTCACCAAGCAAGCTGCTCAGGCAGAAAAACAAGCCGCCGAGGCTCCATTAAGCGTTGTTAGCGAGCCAGTAATCGAGGTTGATGTTAAGCCAATGCCTGAAAGCGCTGCACCGACCGAGTCAATAGTTATTGATAGCGACTCAACTGATGCTAAACAAGTAGAAGCAGCGGTTGCTGTTGAAACTGTGGTAGCTCCTGTGGTTGAGGCAGCTCCTGAAGCTGAGGTAAGCGCTCAAGTAGAAACTGAAATTGCTGCCGTCACCACCGAAGAGACCAGCACAACAGACTTAGAGCAAGTAATTGCTGCTGCTGGCTTAAGCATGGTCGAAACCAAGGCAGATACCGCTTCACCTGCCCCGGTGACAGAGCCTGTCAAATTAGGTCGCCCACGCAAGGCAGTGGTAGTTGAAGAAACAGGTGAATTAGTGCAAATCGAAACCAGCTCAGCGCCTACACGCACTGACTCTGAAGACGAATAAGCGCTAATCATCCTCTTTAAAGTAAAAAAACCGATACTAATATTAAGTATCGGTTTTTTTATGCCTTTTAAAGGGCTACCTTATGGTATATTTTTAATTCGCCGATGATTTGTGAACATTTAATTAATTAACTTATAACAATAAGTGAGACATCGGAAATGTTTTCATAATTAGGAATCAAGACATGCAAAAGTTTGAATCTTTATCACGTATTAAATACAAGAATTATCATAAATTAGTAATGTCCGCAGCCGAAGCGGTTAAAAAAATCCCATCAGGCATTAATGTGGGCATGAGTGGTTTTACAGGTTCGGGCTACCCAAAGGAGATACCTGTTGCATTAGCAGCGCGTATTCGCGAGGAGAGCACTCCAGACAAGCCATTTAAGATTAGTGTATGGACTGGTGCATCTACTGCCCCTGAGTTAGATGGTGCCTTAGCCGAAGTAGACTGTATCGATATGCGCCTACCTTACCAGTCTGACCCAGTTTGTCGCCAAAAAATTAACACCGGTGAAATGAAATACATGGATATTCACTTATCACATGTAGCTCAACACGCTTGGTTTGGTTTCTATGGCGACTTAAAGATCGCTATTATCGAGGTAGTCGGTATTACAGAAGACGGCAAATTAATTCCTGCTGGCTCAGTTGGTAATAACAAAACTTGGATTGACCAAGCTGACCACGTTATCCTCGAGGTTAACTACGCTCTTAGCGAAAAAATGGAGGGTATGCACGATATTTATTACGGCACAGCTCTACCACCTAATCGTAAGCCAGTGCTGATCAATAAGGTAGATGACCGCATTGGTCAACCTTACTTCAACTGTCCGCCTGAAAAAGTAATTGCGATTGTAGAAACCTACGCTACAGACCGTGAGAACTTCTTCGCCGAACCTGATGAAGGCTCTAAGAAAATCGCTGAGCATATCTTAAACTTCTTAAGAAAAGAGGTTAAAAAAGGTATTCTTCCAGAAAACTTATTACCAATCCAATCAGGTGTAGGTAATATTGCTAACGCAGTAATGGCTGGTCTAAACGAGGGTGAGTTCGAAAACCTAACCTCTTATACCGAAGTAATTCAAGACGGTATGCTTGACATGGTTAAGTCTGGCAAACTTCGTAAGGTTTCAGCTACTGCCTTATCACTTAGCCGTGAAGGTTTAGAGGAGCTCAACAACAACATTGAGTTCTATCGCGAACGTATTATTTTACGTCCTCAAGAGATCAGTAACCACCCAGAGGTTGTACGTCGTCTAGGCGTGATCGCTATTAACGGTATGGTTGAAGCTGACATTTACGGTAACGTAAACTCAACGCACGTTATGGCTAACGATATCATTAACGGTATTGGTGGTTCGGGTGACTTCGCACGTAACGGCTTCCTCTGCTTCTTCGTACGCCCTTCAATCGCTAAAGGTGGCGATATTTCTGGTATTGTGCCTATGGTTTCACACGTTGACCACACAGAACACGATACGCAAATTATTGTTACTGAGCAGGGTTTAGCTGACTTACGCGGTTTATCACCACGTCAACGTGCTGAGTGCATTATTGAAAACTGTGCTCACCCTGATTACCGCGATGAGCTACGCTCTTACTTCGAACGCGCATGCAAAGAAAGCGGTGGTCATACGCCACATATTCTAGGCGAGGCCCTAAGTTGGCACGATCGCTTCAAGAAAACTGGCAGCATGAAAGCTAAATAATCTCTTATTAATTTTTGAGATGGTAAACCGCCCAATTTCATTTTTGAGTTTGGGCGGTTTTTATTTGCTCTTTGTTTATTTGATCAAATACGTTAATATTCAATTCATGGCAATATCAAATTCTTATTAAGTCAATTTTGGTGGCCATAACATTATTTTTTATCTGATAATCAACAATCTAAATTTAGGTTTATAATCAACTTCCGATTTTTATTGTTTTTTATAAATCAAGAGAGAGACATATGATTAAAAAATCCGTATTACTTGTAGCAGCTGCTTTTGCTTTAACAGCTTGCTCTGATGACAGTCAAACCACAGCCACTACTGCTCCTGCAGATGCTCCTAAGACTGAAGCATCAACAACAGTAGCAGATAATAAATTAGAGACTCGCTTTGTGACAATCGCCACTGGTGGTGCATCAGGTCCTTACAACATTATTGCGACCTCATTAGCAGAGCAATACAACAAAACTTATGGCGTTAACTCTAAGACTCAAACCACGGGGGCTTCGGTTGAAAACATCAACCTATTAAACCAAGACAAGGTTGAGATGGCTTTCGTTATGAGTGATGTCTTAACCGATGCTATTAACGGCGAAAACAGCTTCCCTGCCAAAATTGATAAAGTACAGCAAGTTGCTGCTCTTTACCCCAACTATGTTCAGGTAGTAACCTCAAAAAACTCTGGCATTAAAACCCTAGATGACTTACGTGGTAAGCGTGTTGCTGTGGGCGACCAAAACTCTGGTGTTGAGGTTAATGCTCGCAACCTCATTAATGGTTTTGGCATGACCTATGACGATTTACGTGTGGATTACCTAGGTTATGCAGCTGCTGCTGATGCACTAAAATCTGGACGTATTGATGCCGCTTTCCTTACCAGTGGTTTACCTAACGCCTCATTAATGGAATTACAGCAAAGCTTTGACCTGCAAATGGTTGAAATTCCTGCTGATCGCATCCAAGACATTGCCAAAGATAAGCCCTTCTTCGTTTCCTTAAATATCCCTGCGGGTACTTATGGTAATGAAGCAGATGTACCAACTGCAGCCATTCAAAACGCCTTAGTGGTTCGCAAAGACTTAAGCGAAGATGATGTCTACAAGCTAACTAAAACTTTCTTTGAAAGTTTAGGTAGTCTTGAGTCTGCTCACCAAGCGGCTCGCGCTATTAACTTAGAAAGCGCACAGGCTGGTCTAGTAGCTCCTTTACACCCTGGTGCTAAGAAATACTACGACGAAGTCGCTAAATAATCTCATTAAACTCAAAGTCTCCCAGTATTAACTGGGAGCTTTGCTTATGGTTAGATTTAATATTTTGATAATACTACCCATACTCCTTGTACTGGGTGGCATTATCTATCTTGTGTGGCCCCAAGAGCGTTTAAAAATTTCATTTCTAGAACAATCTTGTTATTTAGAGGACACACAATTTACTTTGCGGTGGCGACATTCTGTTGAACTGCAAGATTGGCAAGAGCACTATCATTTATCTTCCGGTCAATTATTTCTAGATGCAAGTTATCTACAAAGCTTTGGAGCAGGTACCCCTTCCGAGGGAGAAATCATTGATGCCCCCGAGGGTTTTATAGGTTTGCGTTCAGAGGTAGTGCTACCCTCTTTGCATTGGATGGTCTCGCATAATATGCAAGGTCGCCTAATCACAAAGCAAGGGACCTGGGATATTTATCGTATAGTGCCTGATTACACTGAAATAAAAATAGAGCCTCTACAAATGGCTCGATCCCTATTCTGGTTAGGAAATAACTGTTATGACAATGGATACTTCTCAGACGACTACCAAAAGTAGTCAGGACATCCTAGAGAAATTTGATCGTGAATCGATCACTCGCAACCCGAGTAAACAAACTGTCCGTTGGCTAATTGCCGCTATTGCGATCTTTTATTCGCTATTTCACCTTTATATGACCTTTTACCCCGTACCGACGTTGATCTTACGCTCAGTTCACGTTGCTGTGGGTGCGGCATTAATTTTTCTGGTGTATCCGCCAGCAAAAAAAAGCAGTCGCTCGCATATTGTATGGTTTGATTGGCTTTGGGTCGCTGCAGCTATAAGCAGCATGGGCTATATTATCTGGCAATATCAAAACATTATGACAGTACGCGGAGGCATTCCTAATAACACCGATATTGTCATGGCAATTTTAACCGTGATCGTGGTATTAGAATCTGCTCGTCGTATTACTGGCTGGGTACTACCAATTTTTGCTTTAATCTTCCTAAGCTATCCCTTTTATAGTCACATGAGCTTCGTGCCTGATCGCTTAGCAACGCGCTTTTACGATCTAGGGGATATTTTTGGTCAACTGTATTTAAAAACTGAAGGTTTATACTCAACGGCAATTGGTGCATCAGTTGATTTTATTTTCCTCTTTATTTTGTTTGGTGCTTTTTTATCGCGCTCAGGCATGGGCCAATTATTTAATGATTTGGCCTTAGCTTTAGCTGGTAGCCGTCAAGGTGGACCAGCTAAGGTAGCGGTGATTTCTAGTGGTTTTATGGGCAGTATCAATGGCTCAGCCGTTGCTAACGTTGTTGGTACAGGTGCTTTTACCATCCCTTTAATGAAAAAGATTGGCTATAACCGTAACTTCGCAGGTGCAGTCGAAGCCAGTGCCTCTGTGGGAGGTCAAATTTTGCCGCCAATCATGGGTGCCAGTGCCTTTATTATGGCTGAAACCACCGGCGTTAAGTACAGCACCATTGCACTGGCTGCTTTAGTACCTGCATTGCTATATTATTTTGGGGTGTTGGCACAAGTTCATTTCCGCGCTGGTAAAGACAATCTTAAGGGAGTTCCTAAGGCAGATTTACCTCGCCTCAAAGAGGTCCTTAAAGCTCGTGGCCATATGCTATTACCTATTGTGGCCCTCGTAGTGATGCTAGGTCAATCCATCCCCATTGGTTATGCTGCGGCTTATACTATTGGTATTACTGTTGTGATCAGTTGGCTACGCCCAGAAACTCGCATGGGTATCAAAGAGATACTCGATGCACTTCAAGACGGTGCGAAACAATCTCTTGCAGTGATGGCCGCTTGTGCGGTGGTGGGTATTGTGATTGGTGTGGTTACCCTAACTAGTTTCGGTAATGTGATGACCTCACTTATCGTATCCATGGGTGCGGGTTCTTTATTTCTGACTCTAATACTCACCATGTTTGCCTCAATGGTGTTAGGCATGGGTTTACCATCAATCCCTGCTTATATTATTACAGCAACGATGGTTGCGCCTGCTTTAGCAACCTTTGGTATACCGGTTATTGTGGCGCATTTATTTGTGTTTTATTTTGGTATTTTCGCTAATATCACGCCCCCAGTTGCCCTAGCCTCTTTTGCTGGTGCAGGTATTGCTGGTGGTGATCCAATGCGTACTGGCTTTTTATCATTAAAATTAGCCTTAGCAGGTTTTATCGTGCCATTTATGTTTGTATATAACCCAGACATGCTCATGATCGAAACCCGAGATATTGCCGTCACAGCGCGCGAATTTGCGCTACCGCATTGGTACAACATCGTCTCTGTTGTAGTTACCGCCTTTGTTGGGGTGATGGCCTTATCTGCTTCTTTAGAGGGTTACTTTAAAACCTATATGCCGGCATGGCAACGTCTACCCATGGCAATTGGTGGTCTAATGCTGATTCTTCCTGAGACAATCACTGACGTGACGGGAATAGCTATAGTCGCATTTTTCTGCTTGCTTAATATTTTGCAAGCTAAACGCGAGAAAATAACAGCAACGGCCTAAGCGTATCTACAGCACAAATGCAAACGGCACAAGAAGCAATTCTTGTGCCGTTTTTGTATATTTAAAAATAACTACTTTTTCTTGCGCTGATCTGGCCTTAGGAAAACCAAGCTTTCATCAGTCGAAGATGCCTCATCAAACTCATAGGCCTCTTGGTTGAAGTTTTTGAGACCCTCAATATCATCAATACCATTTTCAATGGCATAACGACACATTAAACCACGAGCACGCTTAGCACTGAAGCTAATGATTTTATAGGTGCCATCGCGCTCCTCTCTAAAGACGCACTCAACCACAGGATATTTTAAGACGTCTTTTTTGACCGCCTTAAAATATTCCTGAGAGGCTAAATTAATGATCACTTGCTCTTTGTGTTGGGCTAAACGCTCATTGAGGTAGTTCGCAATTTGATCATCCCAAAACTCATATAGGTTTTTGCCTTTTTCATTGGCTAAGCGAGTACCCATTTCTAAACGATATGGGCGCATCAAATCCAAAGGCCTTAAAACACCATATAAACCACTTAAAATAGCCACATGCTCATTGGTCCATTCTAATTGGGACACGCTCAATGTAGGCGCCTCTAAACCCTCGTAAACATCACCATTAAAGGCAAGAATGGCCTGACGTGCATTGCTTTGGTCAAAAGATGGCTCCCATTGCTGAAATCGCTCAACATTAAGTGCAGCTAAGTTGTCGCTTAATTTCATTAAAGCAGCAACCTCGTCTTGAGACTTTGTTTTTAAAATCTTAATTAACTCGCTTGCTTGCTCCACAAACAACGGCTGCTCAAAGGGATAATCCTCTGCTAATGGACTGTCGTAGTCCAACTTTTTTGCTGGTGAAAGTAAAAATAACATGTAAAATCCTAATTTAATTTAATCTTAAATTGAATTATTCCTCAGGACGTAGTACGGCAACACCAGCCATATAAGGTTTTAACACCTCAGGCACCTCAATACTGCCGTCAGCTTGTTGGTAGTTTTCCATAACAGCAACAAGGGCACGACCTACTGCCACACCAGAGCCATTAAGGGTATGAACAAAGTCGTTTTTACCTTGGCTGATACGATAACGAGCATTCATACGACGCGCTTGGAATGCCTCAGTGTTTGAGCAAGAGGAAATCTCGCGCCACGTATTTTGTGACGGTACCCAAACCTCAATATCGTAGGTCTTGGCAGCACCAAAGCCCATATCGCCGGTACAAAGCGTAATCACACGATAAGGTAGTTTTAATAACTGCAAGACCTTTTCGGCGTGACCCACCATGGTCTCTAAAGCCTCATACGAAACCTCAGGGTGGACAATTTGTACCATTTCGACTTTATCGAATTGGTGTTGGCGAATCATACCGCGTACATCACGGCCACCACTACCTGCCTCAGAACGGAAACACGGACTATGGGCAGTCAATTTAATAGGAAGGTCATCAGCATTTAGAATTTCATCGCGCACAGTGTTGGTTAAGCTGATTTCAGAGGTAGAAATTAAATACATCTCCTCTTTGACTCTTACAACATTGCCCTCTTCATCTTCGTCGCCACCCTTGGTTACCCAAAACATATCCTCTTTGAACTTTGGTAGTTGCCCAGTACCCAGTAGAGAAGCGCTATTAACAATATAAGGGGTGTAGCACTCGGTGTAGCCATGCTGTGAGGTGTGTAAATCAAGCATAAACTGCGCTAAAGCTCGGTGTAAACGAGCCACACCGCCTTTCATAAAGCTAAAACGTGAACCTGATAATTTAACCGCTGTTTCGAAATCTAAACCTAGCTTTTCACCTAAGGTGACATGGTCAGCGGTTTCAAACTTAAAAGGGGTTGGAAAAACATCATCGGCCACATAGTTTTGACCTGGAATCCAACGACGCTCTTCGACGTTATCATTTTCATCTTGACCAACTGGAACCGACTCATGCGGTAGGTTGGGTGTAGACATCAACATATCATTAAGCTCTTCACGTAAGGCAGAGAGCTCGTCCTCCATACCCTTTAATTGCTCTGGAATGGCTTTAGACTTGGCCATAACCTCGGAGGCATCGAGACCTTGGGACTTTAGCTTACCGATTTCCTTAGCGAGTGAGTTGCGACTAGCTTGAAGATTTTCTGTTTGAACTTGTAGGTCTTTGCGACGCGCCTCTAACTCATTAAAACGAGCCACATCAAACTCAACGCCCCTACGTGCTAAGGCGCTAACTACATTGTCTAAGTCTTTGCGTAACAATCCGAGATCTAGCATTTAAATTTAATCCATTGAATAATATATTAATATGTTTTCTTAAGTTGCTTGATATTTCTTAAGATGCTCTAAGTATAACAAGGCTACTAAGGCTTATTATACTTGCTACAATTTTGAAGTCGTCATCAAAGATATTTCTTTTTTTTATATCTTATAATGGCAAGCATTGCTATAAACAACAATTCATTCAAACATAAAAAGGTAATTTATTATGCTCAAGGCTAGCACCCCCGAAACTCGGAGAGTTCTTATTTGGGACTTACCCACGAGATTATTTCACTGGGCCCTAGTAGTTTGCGTATTTGGTGCATTAATTGCCACCAAAAGCGGTTATATGGAATGGCATATGCGCTTCGGTTTATGGGCTTTCTGTTTAATTTTATTCCGCATTATCTGGGGCTTTACTGGCACTTATTATGTGCGCTTTACACAGTTTATTAAAGGACCTGGTGCGATTTTCGATTATTTAAAAAGTGGTCATAAGGTTTTTGGCCATAACCCGCTGGGTGCTTTATCGGTGATTGCTCTTCTGGGTTTATTTGGCTTTCAAGCAGTCTCAGGTCTATTTACTGGTGATGGTTATTTGTACCAAGGCCCGCTCTACAGTATCGGGCGCAGTGTTAGAGACTTTATGACGTCGATGCATCACAAAACAGAACCATTTATGATTGGCTTAGTGGTTATTCATGTGGGTGCCATTTTGTTTTATAAGTTCTTCAAAAAAGATAACCTCGTCACACCGATGATTACCGGTAAGATGAAACTCAGTGATGACGTACCTACTGCCGCTGTTCATGTGGTTCAGTCCCCTGGCATGTGGGCTCGATTTATTATCAGCTTTGGTATTGCAGTACTAATTACTTACTATATTTCTAATGGCTTATCGTTTTAAGTTAATTAGTAGTTATCAAAAAAAGGCGATTCATATTGAATCGCCTTTTTACCTTGTGCTGTTTACGCGTTAAACTTAACGAGTCGCTTGGTATAAATCACCTGAAGCATATAGAGCAGCCATTTCATCGAGTGAAACAGGTTTAATTTTAGATGCATTACCGGCAGTACCAAAAGCCTCGTAACGTGCAATACAAATTTGCTTAGCTGCTTCGCGTGCAGGCTTATTAAACTCGCGTGGGTCAAATTTAGATGGGTTTTCATGTAAGAAACGACGAACCGCAGCGGTCATTGCTAAGCGAATATCGGTATCGATGTTAACCTTGCGAACACCGTGCTTAATCGCCTCTTGAATTTCCTCAACTGGTACACCGTAAGTTTCTTTCATATCACCGCCAAACTCACGAATCTCGGCTAATAACTCTTGTGGCACACTCGAACTACCGTGCATCACTAAGTGTGTATTAGGTAAACGCTCATGAATTTCTTTGATGCGTTGAATCGATAAAATATCGCCAGTCGGTTTACGCGTGAACTTGTACGCACCGTGACTTGTACCAATCGCAATTGCTAAGGCATCAACCTGAGTGCGCTTAACAAAGTCTACAGCCTGCTCTGGGTCAGTTAATAGCTGATCGATAGTTAAGGTACCCTCAGCACCGTGACCGTCTTCTTTGTCGCCTTGCATGGTTTCTAGAGAACCAAGTACACCTAACTCACCCTCAACACTCACACCGAGCTTATGAGCCATTTCAACGACTTGACGAGTTACATCAACGTTGTACTCGTAATCAGCAACTGTTTTGCCATCGGCCTCAAGTGAGCCGTCCATCATGACACTGCTGAAACCTAAATCAATCGCACCGCGACAAACATCTGGAGATTGACCGTGGTCTTGGTGCATTACCACAGGAATCTCTGGATAGGCCTCTACTGCAGCTTGAATTAAATGCTTTAAAAAAGGCTCACCAGCATATTTACGCGCACCGGCTGAGGCTTGCATAATTACTGGACTATCAGTTTCTTTGGCTGCTTCCATAATCGCTTGGACCTGCTCTAAGTTATTTACGTTAAAAGCAGGAATACCATAGCCATGCTCAGCAGCGTGGTCCAATAATTGGCGCATTGAGACTAAAGCCATCAAATTCTCCTAAATAAATTTAAATAGTAATGATTTTTCAAAACCATGCAATTTTAACATGTTGCTTGAAATTGCACGGATATAAAGCGATAAGTGTTACGCATCGTAACGACGATTTTCTAAACAAGGTAGTATTTGTCGTACCTCGTCAATGCGCTTTTTACTAAGGGTGCGTGTAATCAATCCAGGCTCCTCGCCCGCCCCCGATAAGATGGCACCCATGGGGTCGATAATCATGCTTTGACCACAATTTTTTGGGGCGGTTTGGCCACATGCCAATACATAGCAGGTGTTTTCGATAGCACGTGCGCGAGATAAAGTTTCCCAATGCATTTCTTTATAAGGGCCAGCCAACCAAGCGGCACTAATCGATAAAATATCAGCACCTGCCACGGCTAATTTTCTGGATAATTCGGGGAATCGCAAATCATAACAATTGACTAAACCGATCTTAAATCCTTTAAGATCAAACAACGTTAGTTCGCGATGATCGGTATAAATAGCACCAGGTTGCACCTTATCAGACTCCTTGAATTTAAAGGCATCATAAAGATGAACCTTGGTGTAACGAGAAATAATCTCACCATCCGCACCAATGGCAATAAGCTGATTTACCACCCGCTCATCATCAGCGACTTCAGAGGGGCTTAAGACGCCCACCACAATGGCAAAATCATGCTCTTTAGCAAGGTCTTGTATGAATTGAATAAAGCTAGCAGCGTGTTTAGTAGCTACCTCTTTTAATTCTTCTAAAGGTGAACTAAAAGCACACATAGCCGCTTCGGGAAACACCAATAACTCAGCTTTTTCCTCGGCTGCCTGACGACATAAATCAACAATGTATTTTTTATTTTGAGCAATGTCATTGCTCCCAGGGAATTGCGCTACTGCGACCTTTAATAGGCTTTGATTCAAGAGTCTATCTCCTCTAGGCTGATGAATTTATGATTATTTATTATAGACGCTCTAGACAAGAAGACGAAATGCACCCTACTCGCTGTGATAGATTAACTCCAATGGTTCCAATGCTAAAAAGGCGTTTGGAAATAATAACTCCCCCTTAAAGCCTGGATAACTCGTTGCTTGTGGTTTTAATTGTTGCTGCAAAGTCAGTGGCAAACCATCCCTAATAATGGTGGTGCAATAACGTGCCACCTCTGTATCAGTTGCTTGTATCCTAAATGGCAAACCCACTACCTGCTCCAATGAATGTAGCAGTTGTTCACGCGCTGCATCATCCAAAGAAGTCATACGATAAACAACCCACTGCGAGGCTAATTCGGGCGTCACAAACTCTGCTAAGGATGAGCGCAGAACCTGATTAAGACGCTTTGGATCATCATCCGTCGTCGCATGAATGATTTGCACATTAGGTGTTGTGCTTACAACCACCCCAATATGAGAAAAATCACTACCACTTAACTGCTTAATTAAGTAACTCTCATAAGCCGTGCCACTACGAAAAATCAAATCCCCAGGCTGTAGTTTCTCTGCTATATGGGCTGCCACAGGTGGCATCGACAACACAACAGGGGTTGCATTAAGTGAGCGCCAAAATAACAAAGCGCCTAAAAAGACAAAGAGCCCTAAAATAATTACGACTCTTAGGCGAACTAATCGAATGGACCACATACTATGTAGAAGCAATGACAACTACTAAAGCTTAAGCTTCCAAGAAGAGCCCTCTTTGACAAGATTATAATTATCTCGGATTTGTGCTTCAGGGTCATTTTTAAACTCAGCTAGTACTGTCACCCTAGCGCGATCACCACTTTCATTTACTTCTGACTCAACTACTGTCACTTGCTTAAGACCACCGTAACTGTCGGCTTTGTTTTTAGCGTCATGAGTGGCCGCTTCGATCTTGCCACCAGCCATTTCTTTTAAGCCTGGCTCTGCAAGATCTTCTTTAGAGAAATAAAGCATACTCTTAACCTTGTCACTCTTGCCACTATAAATTGCTTGGCTGATCTCAACGGCTGCTTTTTCATAAGCGGTAGCAGCGTTAGAATCACCACAAGCCGTTATGAAAAAACTACAATATAATGCAAATACAATCGTTAATAACTTCCTCATCGCAACCTCTCCTTTTAATGCGAATTATTTAAACTTAAAACAAAGTAGAGCTTAGATTAAAACCATCACAGTGTCAACAATTTAAAGCTCTATTTAAAACACCTCAAATTATCGTACTGAAATTAACACCTCATCTAACACGGTGCCATTTTCTTCTTTTAAAACAATACGATGACGTCCCCTTTGTGGTGACCAAAAGTGGCTATCGCCATGACCTATCTCAGTACCATTGATTTCCCAGCATAAGTTTTGAGACCTAGGATCGTTTACTGAAATATTAGCTTTGAGGTGAAGTTTTTGAGACAGCTGAGGGATATCAGGGTCTAAGGCTAGGATACTACCGCTCACAGGTGATTGGATCTTGATACGAGCAATGGCCTCGTGCGCTTGAAAAGCTAAGGCGATTATCTCTTTCATCTCCGTACCTGCTAAAAAATACTCTTGTCGTGGTGCTTCATCAATACCCACAAAACTCACTTTTTCCATCATTAGGCTCTCAGGTTTTGGTGGCTGCTTAGACTCGAGGTCTTGGTGCAGATAACGCATTAAATCATGCCAAATCGGACCAGCACCACTTACCCCCAAAACGTTTTGCATGCTGCTACCATCGCTATTGCCTGCCCAAACCCCAACGGTGTAATGTTCTGACCAGCCTACAGTCCAGTTATCGCGCATATCCTTACTAGTACCCGTTTTAACTGCTGTCCAAAAAGGCGT
>JAAZGT010000067.1 GCA_012511095.1 Alcaligenaceae bacterium | reverse complement strand
CCCTTTTGGTTTAAAGCTTCTGCCGATTTTGACGCGAAGCTCACAGCGCGCTTTCTTCAAACCCTACAACAAGCGGCACAAGGTGAGCTTTATAGTTGGCGTGATACACCTTTAGGCTGTGTGGCGGAGATCATTGTGCTTGATCAGTTTTCTCGCAATATTTATCGTGATACACCTAAAGCCTTTCAACAAGATCCCATGGCCTTAGTTTTGGCGCAGACCTTGGTTGCGCGTACACAAGACTATGATTCCATACCTAATGCCCAAAAAAAGTGGGCCATTATGCCTTATATGCACTCTGAGTCTCCGCTAATCCACGAAGAAGCGACGCGCCTTTTCACTGATTTGGGCGAGGCAAAAACGCTTAGTGTGCAGCTTAGACATCAAGAAATTATTAATCGATTTGGGCGCTATCCACATCGCAATGTGGCCCTAGGTCGACACTCTACAGTAGAGGAGCTGGCCTTTTTAAAAGAGCCTAACTCCTCTTTTTAGATAATTAATACGTCAGACTAGCCAAGTAGTCTTTAATTGCAACCTTAGGCTCTAAGCTATTTTCTAAAATGACCCAAAGCAGTAGGCGTGCTTTTTTAGGACTTAAAAAACCACCCATCAAGGCGCCTTTTTGCTGTAAGTCCACTTCACCACCAGGATAACCATAGGTGGTATAAGCTGTTGAGCCTGAGCCAGTCCCTGTACAAATCATCACCGCTTTTAATTTGGCCCACTTAGCAATCCACTGTGCTAATGGTATGCTGACATGACCAGCACCAACGCCACCAAATACGATACCGTCGAAGTTTTCGCCTAAGGTGTCAAAATTATCGTGCCCGGTTAGTAAGTCGCTGTGCTCATCCAAATGATTTGTCCATAGCACCACCGTTTTTGATGGTTGAGAGGGGGCGTTGTAGGTGATGCGCTTAGGCGGTGCAGCAAAATAAAGCGGCTGACCTTCAACAATGGTGCCAGCTATTCCAACCTCCGAAATAAAAGCAGCAAGACTTAGACTATGCTTTTTTTGTACCCAACGAGCGTAGTGAATTTGCTCGTTCATGACCACCAATACGCCACGATTACGACTGTTTTCGCTAATAGCCACTTGAATAGAATTGAGTAGGTTGGCTGGACCATCGGCCGCTACAGCAGCTGCACCACGCATCGCGCCCATCAAAATGAGTGGCTCCTTATGGGGCCATAATAAATCCAGTAAAAACGCACTTTCTTCTAAAGTGTCTGTGCCTTGAGTAAGAATCACGCCGGTGGCGCCATTAGCGATTTGTTGTTTAGCCCATTGTAGAGCGGCTAATAAATCCTCGATTTTAAGATGAATGCTGGCGACTTGATTTAGCGCTTCTGCATGAATACTTGCTAATTGCTTCACCCCAGGAATTGAAGCAATTAAGTCAGTGGCAGATAAAGTAGGCATAATACCCTCAGTATCAGCACTTGGAGTCATGCTGATGGTACCGCCTAATGAGCCAATGGCTACGGTTGGTAATTGATGATGTGACATGTTGCCTCCTATGTTGGTGGTTTAATTTCAATATTGAAGCGTTTGAATACAGTTTCTTTGTGATTTATCACTTGCTTTACTAGTCTGCTCAGTTAACCTTAGGAGTCTAGGGTTAATACTATATCCTCTGAAAATGAGAATAAGGTACCCTAGAGCAATAGTGAAATTGTTTTTTATTTTTTATTTTAATTTATAAGTTTAAAGTATCGGGGTACAATCATTTCTCATACACTAGTTTGAAGTGGGTTGCTTTAAATATTATAAGTGTAGTTATAAGTATTCAATTTATTCTGAGGAGGAAATTGACATGATGTTTAGGTCAAGGGAAATGGCCAAAGCGTTACTTATGACCGGTGCGCTGGCTGTAACTACAGTTGCCAGTGCAGAGGTTGATCAAGCCACATTAGATCGTGGTAAGGAAGTATCAGCGCTTTGTGTTGCCTGTCATATGGAATCAGGTTCGGGCTCAAGTGTCGCAGGTTTTGAATATAGACCTCGTCTTACTGGTTTAAGTGCGGATTATCTGGTTCACCAAATTAAATCATACAAAGATGGCACCCGCGTTAACGCGAGTATGAAACCTTTTGCTGATTTATTAACCGAGGAGCAAATGAACGACGTTAGTCATTACTATGCGTCATTACCTGCTATTAAAGCTGAGGACTTCAAAGTCGAAGCTAGCGAAGAGGTATTAGCTCACGGTAAGGAGTTAGTTCATAACGGTGATTGGAACCGCTATATTCCAGCCTGTGTAGCCTGTCACGGTGTTGACGCATACGGTATTGGTGCAAGCTTCCCTAATATTAACGGTCAAAATCCAGAGTACGTTAAAAAAGCAATTAACGACTGGAAGGATGAGACACGTACTAACGATCCACTAGAGTTAATGGCTCGTATTGCTAAGCGCTTAACAGATGAAGATGTAGAAGCTGTTGCAGCGTACTTGGCGTCTCAACCTGCTACTAAAGAGGAATAAGGGAGGCCACAATGAAAAAATTATTAGTTGCATTAAGTATTGGTTTAGGTTTAGCGGTCGCTGGTCCTGCAAGTGCTCAGTTCACTAAAATGGGTGCAGACCTGACTGACGAAGATCGTCAGATGCTCAGAGATTTATTACCTGGTTTCCCAGAGCCAAAAGATGAGCAGTTAGTTCATATTCCACCTACCATGGATGACTTAGAAGACGCCAAAATGAGCGAACAGCTCAAAGAGGTTATTCGCTACGGTCATGATTTGTTTGTGAACACACAACAGCTTCGTGGTAAGTATGTTTTCAACGACATGAACTGTTCTAGCTGTCACGTAGGTGCGGGTTCACGCCCTTTCGGTGGTCCAGTATGGCCAGCCTTAGTGACTTTACCTGACTTCCGTCCTAAAAACGACCATGTTAACAACTTCGAAGAGCGTTTAGCTGGTTGCTTTAGCTTCTCTATGAACGGTATGCCACCTGCTTACGGTAGTGATGAAATGGTTGCTTTAACCGCTTATCATCAGTGGTTAGCTAAGGGTGTAGGTATGTACCCAGATGCGCCAATCTACGGTCGTGGTTATCCGAGACCTGCACCATTACCAGAGGGTAGAGAGCCTGATCGCATCCGCGGTAAGGATCTTTATGCTCAAAACTGTGCTATCTGTCACGGTGAAGATGGTCAAGGTCAATTTGCTGGTGAAAAAGCAGTATTCCCTCCAGTATGGGGCGATGGCTCTTATAACTGGGGTGCGGGCATTTCTCGTATCTTTACCTTAGCTGGTTTCATTAAGTACAACATGCCTTTAGGTGCTGCGCCACTAATTAGCGACGAAGACGCTTGGGATATCGCGGCTTTTGTTAATAGCCATGAGCGTCCACAAGATGCGCGTTACACTGGTGATGTGGCAGAAACCTTAGCGCTTTACGATGAAACTTTCCATAAGTTCACATACTATGGCAAGGAAATTGACGGCAAAATTATGGGTGATCATGATAATGTCGGTTACAAGGACTTCTTAAAGCCTGACGTACTAAGACCACGTTACTTTGGTAAAAAACCAGAAGAGGCAAAAGCAGAGTAAGTAATTTGGCTTCATAGCCTTTGCTTTTAAATCTAAACGGTGCTTTGAGTATATCTCAAAGCACCGTTTTTTATTGGCGCTTTAAGTCATTAACGGCTACTATAAGCGATATGCTAAAAAGCAAAACAAATTTAATTATGCGAATCATAAGGAGTAATTAATGACTCAGGAATTGACTAATGAGTATGTTAAAAACGCTGATCTAAGCCGAGTGTTGCATTCTTGGTCAGTACAAAACGAACTTAATCCATTGTCGGTAAAAACCGCTGCAGGTATAAAGGTTTGGGACTTTGAGGGTAATGAGTACCTCGATTTTAGTAGTCAGCTTGTTAATGTCAATGTGGGTCATCAACACCCGCGCTTAGTTCAAGCGATTCAAGAGCAAGCGGTTGAACTTGCTACGGTAGCCCCATCCCATGCCAATATTACTCGTGCACGTGCCGCCGAGGCAATTTTAAGTGTGGCGCCCAAGGGTTTTAAAAAAGTGTTTTTCACCAATGGCGGTGCGGATGCAGTAGAAAATGCATTTCGTATGGCTCGATTGTTTACTGGTAAAGACAAAATTCTTTCTCAATATCGCTCTTATCACGGCAATACCACGGGCGCCATCCAGGCTACTGGTGAGCGTCGTCGTTTTAAAAACGAATATGCCCACAGCTATGTACATTTCTTTGGCCCACATTCTTATCGTAGTGATTTCTGGTCTACTAACGAAGAGGAGGAGTGTGAGCGTGCTCTACAGCATTTACGCCGCGTGATCGAATGTGAAGATCCGAGCAATATTGCCGCCATTATTTTTGAGGCTCTGCCTGGTAGTGCAGGTATTATTGTGCCTCCTAAAGGCTATTATGAGGGCGTACGCAAGATCTGTGATGAATTCGGCATTATGTTGATCTTCGATGAGGTTATGTCGGGATTTGGTCGCACGGGCAAATGGTTTGCTCACGAATATAGTAATGCTAAACCAGACTTAATCACCATTGCTAAGGGTGTTAACTCGGGTTATGTACCAGCAGGTGGTGTGATTGTTTCTGATGCCATCAGCGATTACTTTGACGATAAGATGTTCTGGGGCGGTCTAACTTATTCAGGTCATCCTTTGGCGATGGCGACAATTGTTGAAAATATCGCCATTATGAAAGACGAAAAGCTCGTTGAAAATGCGGATCGCATTGGTCGTGAGCTTTTAGGCCCAGGCTTAAAAGTGCTAGGTCAAAAGCATCAAATCGTAGGTGATGTGCGTGGTCGCGGTTTATTCTGGGCTATTGAGTTAGTTGCTGACCGAAAAACCAAAGCATTGCCAACCGCTGCTACGATGGCTAAGGTAAAAGACAGCCTAATTGCTAAAGGTCTCTTACCCTTTATGGTTGAAAACCGTATTCATGTGGCCCCTCCTTTAATCGTTAATGAAGATGAAATTAGGCAGGCTTTAGCGATTTATGATGCGGTATTGGGCGAAATTAGCGTCTAATCTAGGTTATAAGCGAGTGCTTAGGGTACTCGCTTGTTTAAACACCACGACCACATATATTGTTTATGATTAAACAAATATTTCTCGGCTTTTTAGTTGCACTTGCTGGGGCCTTAGTCGCGGTAGCTATTGGTACGCCTATTCCTTGGCTTTTGGGTTCGTTAATTTTAACAGCAGCTTTTAAAATCAATGCTGCTAAGATCAGTTGTCATGTGGGCTTTAGAAAAGCTGGACAATGGATTATTGGTATTGCCTTAGGTTTACAATTTACCCCAGAAACCGTACAACTCATTAAGCATCTATTACCTTATGTCATTGCGGGTTGCGTCTTTGCTTTGGCTATTGGCTGGGTTGGAACAGGCATTTTATATAAGTTGGGCAAGGTAGACTTTACGACGGCTTATTTTAGTAGCACGGTAGGCGCCGCTAGCGAGATGGTGGTATTAGCCGAACGCAACGGCGCTACAAATATAGCCTTAGTGGCGTCGTCCCACAGTTTGCGAGTATTACTCATCGTGGTTTTAATTCCTTTTACCTATCAGTTTTTAGGTCTAAAAGGGGATATTAGTACCCAACTACAAGTGGCTGAGTACAGTTATCTAGGGTTGCTTAAACTAGCGGTCTTAACCGGTATTGGTTGTTTTATTTTGGATAGACTCAATGTACCTAATGCCATGATGTTAGGCGGTATTGTGGTGACTGCATTGCTCACAGCCAATGG
>JAAZGT010000066.1 GCA_012511095.1 Alcaligenaceae bacterium | reverse complement strand
TTGCACGAGATTTTTAAGCAGGCTCGCGCTCGTCGTTACTATAGAGCCTTAGTAACAGGCGATATTAAGCAAAAGGTACAGCATGTTAAAAAGCCTTTACTTAGGTATTTAACTGCCGAGGGTGAGCGCCGAGTGCGCATCGATCCCACGGGGCGTTACGCTCATACTATTGTCACTAGTTTGCAACGGTATGGAGACTATACTTTGGTTGAGGCCGAAATCCTTACCGGTCGCACTCACCAGATTCGTGTGCATTTAAAATCTCTCGGTCACTCCATTGTGGGTGATGATAAATACGGTGATGATGACTTGCGTAAGCGTTTATGGCGTCAAGGTTTTAAGCGCATGTTCTTACATGCATGTCGCCTGCGTTTTCCGCACCCAATAAGTGGTGAGTGGATCACTGTTGAAGCGGATTTACCTCCCGAGTGCGAGGAACTTTTGCAACAAATTGAAGCTCGAAAGCTATAGAGATTTTTTAAAATGATTAAAGAAGGAATAAATGAAGTATTCAACCATTATTTTTGATTGGGATGGAACTGTTGTTGATTCAACCTATGTGATTGTTGATTCGATTAAAAAAGCCAGTCGAGAATTGGGTTTTGAGGAGCCGACCGATCAAAAGGCCAGTTGGGTTATTGGTCTATCTTTGCCCCAAGCCTTATTAAAGGTGGTGCCAGGGTTAACTGAAGCGCGTATCAATGAGTTTGTCGATGCTTATCGCAAGTTTTATTTTAGCGCTGACCCAGATCTTAAAATGTTTGATGGTGTGTTACCTTTAATTAAAAACTTAAGAGAACAAGGTTTATTTACTGCAGTGGCAACCGGTAAGAGTCGTTTTGGTTTAGATCAAGCTTTAAAAAATCATGGTATTGCTAATTTATTTGATATCACCAAAACAGCCGATCAGACTCAAAGTAAACCAAGTCCTTTGATGCTCGAAGAAATTTTTGCCGAACTAATGGTCGACCCTGAGGAATGCGTTATGGTTGGCGACACCTCTCACGATATTTTAATGGCAAAAAACGCTGGTTGTGACAGCATTGCTGTGTCATACGGAGCGCATACGCTTCGCGAGATTAGTGATGCGGAGCCAAGTTATATTGCGCATAATGTCACCGAGCTTGGTCATTTATTATCGATGTATTCTAGAAAGCGAACAGAGTAATTAGTCTATGAATCAAAAAAAGCAGTGGCCCGAGGAGTTAATTCGTAGTTTATTAACTCATATTTATATTTTATGTTTAGCGCCTGGTCTAATTGCGCTTTGGGTAAGCTTTTCCGCGCGTCATGAGGGCCATGTGTTTAGTGCAGAGCTATTGGTTTATTATTTGGCCGCTGCTTGTTTGTTCATGCTAATGCTTACACTTGCGATTACACCAGTATCTAGAGCCTTAGATCAACCTAATCTGGCAATTATTAGGCGACCCTTAGGTTTAGCAGCTTTTGCTTATGCCTTTGCCCAATGGCTTGCTATTTTTTGGCTTTATGAGTTTAATGGCACTGCGGTTTATATGGCCTTTAGTCTTAACCCATCCTTGTGGGCAGCTTTATTTGCCTTATTATTGATGGTGCCGATGGTCTTAACGGCTAGTCATCAGTCTATGCATAACTTGGGTATTTGGTGGCGTCGCATCCATTCGGCCATTTATGTGGTGGCGATTTTCTGGATCTATTACATGGTATCTAGTTTTGATGTCACGATTGGCGATCGCATACTTTTTAGCTTAGTTTCTTTGTTATTGATTTGGCGTGTTTATGCTTATTACAGCATGCGTCGCGAGGTTGCTAAGCAATTAGATGAGATAAAGCCCAAAGACCGAGATGAGAAATAGCATGTAGTGCTATAGGGAAAAGAGCTGGTGCTTAATTAATTTTAAGCACCAGTTTTCATTTGTTTTTAGGCTAAAAATAAAAACAAAGTGGCTTGTTTGTCTAAAGAGGGAGCGGGCTGACTTTTCCACTGGGCAACAGTGGCGGTTTTTATCCATTCGTTTTTACCCGTAATATCACGTGCTACACAAAGACGGGTGTTGCCATTGAGGTTTTGTAATAAGCTTGCAAACATGGCCTCGTTTCTATAGGGTGTTTCTATAAATAATTGTGTTTGCTTTAAACGGCGCGATTGTTGTTCCCATTGCTTAAGTTGTTTGGCGCGCTCATCGGCTTTAACAGGGGCATAGCCGTTGAAGGCAAATTGTTGGCCGTTTAAACCGCTGGCCATTAAACCCAAAAGTAACGAACTTGGTCCCACCCAAGGAACTACTCGTATTCCCAATTTGTGTGCCTCAGCGACGACATTGGCGCCTGGGTCGGCAACCGCAGGGCAACCTGCCTCTGAAACCAAGCCGATTTCGCCACCTGCTGGGATAGCCTTAAGCCAAGCTTGGATGTCTTGTGTAGGCGTTTTATTGCTAAGACTATGAATAGTTACGTCTTGTAGGGTGTGTTGTGTGTCGATTAGTTTTAAAAAAGCGCGAGCGGTTTTGGCATTTTCAGCAATGTAGGTATCTAGCCTAGCGGCTAATTGCTGGACATCCGAGGGTAACCATTGAGTGCTAGGGCTGTCACTTAAGCCAACAGGAATAAGGTGTAATGTTTTATTGCTCATGATGTATTGCTTAATCAATAATTATTTGGTGGGGCTTGGCACAATCGCCGCTAAGGTTGGATTAAGGCCAAAGTGACGTAACATGCGCGACAACTCAATTAAAGGTAGTCCGATAATTGCTGTGGGGTCATCGCTACGGATGGATTCCATTAATGTAATGCCTAAAGACTCTGCCTTAGCGCTACCTGCGGTATCAAAAGGTTGGTCGAATTCTAAGTAGTGATGAATTTCCTCATCGCTTAGTTTGCGGAAATGACAAGCAGTGAGTACATCTTGAACTAGGGTTTCGTTGCCATTAGTGACAGCTAAAGCGCTATGGAATTGCACCACTTGGCCAGAAAGCTGTTTTAATTGCTTAAAAGCTGCCTCGTAGCTGCCCGCTTTGCCGATGGGCTCATGACCAAGCGTTGCGACCTGATCGGCACCTATGACAATGCTGCCAGGAAACTTATCGGCCACCACTTTGGCTTTAGCAGCGGCTAATCGTAGACTGAGCTCGGTGGGGCTTTCATTGGGTTGTGGGGTTTCATCAACTGAGGATGGTTCAACCTTAAAGGGAATTCCGAAGCGCTCTAACATAGCGCGTCTGTACGGAGAGGTTGAAGCAAGAATAAGACAATTCGAGGCTAAACTCATTATTTTAATTGACCTATGTGGGTAAAAAGGGTTATTATTCTATGTTTTTACGTGGTAGCGAGTAAAGGCTATGCGCAAAATAGATGTTTATGCTTTTATTGCTCAACAGCGCCCTAACGTTGAAACCGCAAAAACTGAACCACTAACTGGTGAAACTGAGGTTAGTCATTTTAGACGTTTTAGCTCAGATTTACCAACACAAAAGCTGGCAACCGAGACCTTAGAGCAAGCTCAAGAGCTTAATCGAGTAGACTGGCAGGTAGATGGCGAGCAGTTATCTAGTGAAATCTACCCCGATGGTCGGTATTTACTTCATTTTTATATTGAAGCAGACCCAGTCGTAACATGTCAGCGTTGCATGAAGCCTTTTCGATATCCTCTGACCGCAGAGTCTACTGTTGAGGTCGTAAGGGCCGAGAATCAGTTCGAAGAGGTAAGTGATTCGGGCGAGGTTGTACTAGACGAATATGAAAAGGTCCTGGCAAATCCCTATCTAGATATACTAGAATTGATTGAGGATGAGCTTATTTTAGCTTTGCCTTTTATGCCTAGTCATGAAGATTGTGAAGAGGGTCAGGCCTTACTTGACGAGTACGCCACACCAGCAGAGGAGTCTCCTTTTGCTGTTCTGGAAAAACTAAAGAAAGACTAGGGCTCGTTTAGTTTCCTGGGTAAATCCCAGTGGGTTTTTTACTAATTTAATTTTATATTCTTTTTTGTTCTCTTTTAATAGAGCAAATAATTATTTGTATTTGGAGTCATCATGGCTGTTCAGCAAACCAAAAAATCACCATCAAGACGTGGTATGCGTCGTTCACACGACCGTTTAAGTGAGCCTGGCGTGGCTATCGAAGCTACAACAGGTGAGTTACACAGACGTCACCACATTAGCCCTAACGGCTTCTACCGTGGTCGTCAGGTTATTAAATCTAAAAGCGACGAGTAATTAATTATTCACCACTACTTGTATCTTCTTTATAAGTAGTGATGAAAATTTAGATTAACTCTTATTGTCGTGATCAAAATTGCTATTGACTGTATGGGTGGCGATGAGGGCCTAACCGTAACTGTACCTGGTACGGTTAAGGTGGCTAACCGCTACCCTGATACGCGTTTTTTATTAGTAGGTTTGGTCGATCAGATTGAAGCCGCTCTAGATAAGGCTAAGCCTAATGATCGGTCTCAATTTGAGATTGTTTCTGCAACCGAGGTTGTCACTATGGATGACCCGGTTGAGGTGGCCTTGCGCCGCAAAAAAGATTCTTCCATGCGTGTCGCCATCACTTGTGTCAAAGATGGTCGAGCTGACGCGTGCGTCTCTTCGGGCAACACAGGGGCACTTATGGCCCTGTCGCGCTTCGTTCTCAAAATGCTTCCAGGCATTGATCGTCCTGCTATTGCAACTGCTTTACCTAATGTTAAGGGCGGTGGAACCACCGTGCTTGATCTTGGCGCTAACGTTGATTGTAGTGCTGAGCATTTGCTCGAATTCGGTATTATGGGCTCTGCCTTAGTGCAAGCCATTGATCATGTTGAGGCGCCTTCTGTGGGTATTCTTAATATTGGTCAAGAGGATATCAAGGGCAACGAACAAGTTAAGCAAGCTGCTCAATTACTTAAAAACAGCCATTTAAATTTCTACGGTAATGTCGAAGGTGATGACATCTTCAAGGGCACTACCGATGTCATCGTCTGTGACGGTTTTGTGGGTAATGCAGTGCTCAAAGCAATCGAAGGTACTGCCAGTATGATCCTGAGCCAGATTAAGGGCGAGTTTAAGCGTAACTTATTTAGTAAGTTGGCTGCGCTGTTATCTATTCCGGTTTTCGGCCGATTGCGTAAGCGTTTAGATAATCGTCGCTACAATGGCGCCGCGCTACTCGGTCTGCGTGGTGTGGTCTTTAAGAGCCATGGTTCAGCAGACATCTTAGCCTTTGCTTGTGCGGTTGAGCGCGCAAGGGGTGCTGTTGAGAGTAATCTTCTAAGTAAAATCATCCATAGCGTAGAGCAGAGTAATGCTTTAAAATCAGGCGATATGCTTGAGTCTGAGCAACAGGCATCAGCAAAACCAGTTGAAGCGGCTACCGATTCTACCGAGTCCCGCTTCTAATTCGTTCTGAATTGTTCCATCATACAGGAGTCCCTAGTGCATCAATACGCCAAAATCATCGGTCACGGAAGTGCTTTACCTCAATCCCCTATCTCTAATGATGAGCTGGCAGAAAAGTTAGCTAAACAGGGTGTAGAAACCTCAGATGAGTGGATTCAATCGCGCACCGGTATTCGTCAGCGCTATATTGCCGAGGACGGTGTTCAAACCAGTGATTTGGCTGTAGAAGCTGCTAAAAACGCTTTAGAAAAAGCGGGGCTAGGGGTAGATGACATTGATTTAATCATTGTTGCAACGACTACGCCTGATATGATTTTTCCTAGCACAGCGTGTATTGTGCAGTCCAAGCTTGGCATGACTAATCATGCCATGGCATTTGATGTGCAAGCTGTCTGTAGTGGCTTCGTTTATGCCGTTACAGTAGCTGATAGCATGATTCGTAGCGGTAATGTTAAGCGTGCCTTAGTTATTGGTGCCGAGACTTTTACCCGCATTTTAGACTGGCAAGATCGAGGCACCTGCGTGCTCTTTGGTGATGGCGCTGGCGCTATTATCTTAGAGGCCTCATCTGAGCCAGGTATTTTAGCGACTCAGCTTAATGCCGACGGTGATTTTGAAAAGATTCTTCATGTGCCTGCGCGTGTGTCGCATGGTGCAGTGCTTGGCGATCCATTTATGCGTATGGATGGTCAAGCTGTATTTAAAAAGGCAGTTAGTCTGCTTGAGCGTTCTGCTCTTGATGTCTGCGAAAAAGCCGGTATTAATCACGAAGAGATTGATTTCTTTGTGCCGCATCAGGCTAATTTACGCATCATCAATGCCTTAGGTCGTAAGCTGGGCTTACCCGAAGATCGTGTTGTTGTTACGGTTGATAAACACGCTAACACCTCTGCCGCCAGTGTGCCATTAGCCTTTGATGAGGCCTGTCGCGACGGTCGCATTAAAGAGGGCCAGCTCGTCCTATTGCAAGGTGTGGGCGGTGGCTTTACTTGGGGTTCAGTACTCGTTAGAATCTAGTTGATTTTTTAAATATTAAAAATTAAAGAAATTCATTAAAAAAATTCATTAGGGTGGTTAGTTATGACTAAGTTGGCGTTTGTGTTTCCAGGTCAAGGTTCTCAAAGCGTAGGTATGCTTGATAGTTGGGCTGATAACAGTGCAGTTAAAGCTGTAATGGATGAGGCGAGTCAAGCCTTAGATCAAGATTTAACCGCTTTAGCTGCCCAAGGTCCTGCCGAGGACTTAAACTTAACCACCAACACTCAACCAATAATGTTAGCTTCTAGCTATGCCATGTATCAGGCTTATTTAGAGGCCGGTGGTAAAGCGCCTGAGATTGTGGCGGGTCATAGCTTAGGTGAGTACACTGCGCTGACAGCGGCAGGTAGTCTTACACTAACTGATGCCGTACGCTTAGTGCGTGTACGCGCAGATGCGATGCAAACAGCTGTGCCTGTCGGTATGGGTGGTATGGCTGCAATTCTTGGCCTTGATGACGATGTGGTACTCAAGGTTTGTCAAGAAGCTAGCACCGATGATAATTACGTTGAAGCAGTTAACTTTAATGCACCTGCTCAGGTAGTGGTTGCAGGCCACAAAGAGGCTATCGACCGTGTATGTGCATTAGCTAAAGAGGCGGGCGCCAGACGCGCCTTACCTTTACCAGTGTCGGCACCATTCCACTCGCGCTTATTAGAGCCAGCGGCCAAGGTATTAGCCGAGGCTTTAGCT
>JAAZGT010000065.1 GCA_012511095.1 Alcaligenaceae bacterium | reverse complement strand
GCACTTGGGTTAACGATAATTTTTGGGGTTTGCCGTGTGGTTAACTTTGCCCACGGTTCTTTTTACATGCTTGGGCTCTATATTGCTTATAGTTTGAGCACGGGTATAGGCGCAGGCTCTGTCTTAGGGTTTTGGGGCAGTATTTTGGTGTCAGCGGCGATAGTCGCTATGCTCGGTGTAGTAGTTGAGATTTTAGTACTCAGGCGTATTTACAAGGCACCTGAGCTATTTCAATTACTTGCGACCTTTGCCATTCTCTTGATTATCAGTGATTTTGCCTTATGGATGTGGGGTCCCGAGGACTTATTAGGGCCTAAGGCGCCTGGCTTAGAGGGGGCGGTGCGGATTTTAAATCGGCCTTTTCCTGAATATGATTTACTTCTGATTATATTAGGGCCTGCGATTTTAATTGCAGTCTGGGCTTTATTGCGTTTTACCCGTTTTGGTTTGTACGTGCGTGCTGCTACGCATGATAGAGAAATGCTAGGCGCACTTGGTGTGAACCAAGCTTGGTTATTTACGGCTGTTTTTGCCCTAGGTAGTTTTTTGGCAGCCTTGGCAGCTGGTTTTGAGTTGCCGCGTGAACCCGCTAGTTTAGCCATTGATTTAAACCTCATTGGTGATGTTTTTGCGGTCGTGGTAATTGGTGGTATGGGCTCGATCCCTGGGGCTTTTTTAGCCGCTTTATTAATTTCTGAAATTAAAGCTATCTGTATTTGGCTAGGGACACAAACGGTTTTTGGTGTGACCATTGAGTTTAGTCAGCTGACCTTGGTCATGCAGTTTGTACTTATGGCCTTGGTCTTGATTTTCCGTCCTTGGGGCTTATTGGGTAAGGGTCAAGAAAGTCTGCCTCGTGCTTTGCATAGTGAGCCCCCTTTATATCCTGCCTCAACTGCATCTAAAATTTTGGCTTTGGTGGTATTTTTAGGCTTAGCTACTTTTCCATCTTTAGAAGAACAATGGCCGTATTTAATGCTGATCATGCAAGATGGCCTCATGATGATGTTATTTGCTAGCAGCCTATACTTTATTGCAGGGCCTGCCGGCATGGTGTCCTTTGGTCATGCAGCTTATTTTGGGGTTGGGGCCTATACGGCGGCTTTATTGGTAACGCAATTGTCGTGGCCGATGTGGTCAGTGATGCTCTTATCGCCTTTGGGTGGTTTAGTGGCAGCGGTAGTTTTTGGTTGGTTTAGTGTGCGCTTAAGCGGTATTTATATGGCCATGTTAACGCTCGCCTTTGCTCAATTTATTTGGTCGGTGATTTTCCAATGGGATGGTTTTACGGGTGGGTCAAATGGCCTAATCGGTATTTGGCCAGAGGGTGCTTTAGGCGATCCACGTAATTTCTATTATTTCACGCTGGTGGTGGTAGCGATTGCGATTTTACTAATTCGTCGACTCTTATTTATGCCTTTTGGTTATAAGATGCGTGCAACGCGCGATGCGCCGATGCGTGCCCAGGCCATTGGGATTAAGGTCAAGCGTGTGCAATGGCAAGCTTTTATTGTGGCGGGCTTTTTCGCAAGTATTAGCGGTGTACTTTATGTGTATTCAAAAGGCAGTATCTCACCCGATGAGCTAAGTGTGGCGCGTTCGGTTGATGGTCTCGTCATGGTCTTATTAGGTGGTATTCAAGCGGTGGTTGGCCCCTTAGTTGGTGCGATCAGCTATGTGGTACTACATGATTGGGTCACTTTATTTAGTGATTACTGGAAGGCTTTATTAGGTGCGATTATCTTGCTGTTGGTGATGTTATTACCAGGCGGTTTAGTCAGTATTAAAAATTGGTTTAGCTTTGCTCGCTATAACAAGGCGGTTGAAAGTGCTCGCCCCATAAGCAGTGATTCAAGTTCAACTCCAACGCCAGATGAGCAAATTAGTGTCTCCAAATCCACGTCTCCTGCTAATGCTCCAATAATCCTTGAGGTTAAGGATATTTCTAAGCGCTATGGTGCGTTCTGGGCGGTAAATGACACTTCCTTTGATATTAAACAGGGTGAAATGTTGGCCTTGATTGGTCCAAACGGTGCGGGTAAATCAACCATCTTTAATATGGTGGGTGGGCAGTTTGAACCCACAGGAGGCGATATTTTCTTTAAAGGTCAGTCCTTAAAAGGCTTAGATGCAGCGGGTATTTGGGCTAAGGGGATTGGTCGTACTTTTCAAATCGCCATGGTATTTAATTCCATGACTGTTTTAGAAAATATGCAGGTAGCTTTGCACCAAGCGCGTTCCCAAGGTTTTGAGACTGTCGCTGAGGCCCAAGAAATGCTCCAACAAGTGGGTCTAGGGGCTCATGCTCATCGCTTGGCCAGTGAGTTGGCTTATGGTGATGTAAAGCGCTTAGAATTAGGAATGGCCTTGGTTCATAGTCCTGAGTTGTTATTAATGGATGAGCCAACCGCTGGTATGGCACCCGAAGAACGTCATTTATTGATGAACTTAGTGCAATCACTTTCTGCGCAGCGCCAAATGGCCGTATTATTTACCGAGCACAGTGTAGATGTAGTCTTTAATTATGCGGATCGTATTTTGGTCTTGGCCGAGGGTAGTTTAATTGCCGAGGGTAACGCCAAGGAGATCGCCAACAATGAGCAGGTTAAAGCCATTTATTTAGGAAGTAGTCTTCATTTTGCAGAGGGGGTAGAGGCTTAAATGAGTAATTCAAATACCTTACTGCAGGTAGAAAATCTTTCGGCTTGGTATGGTCGTGCTCAGGCAATTTTTGATTTGTCTCTTGAGGTTAAAAAAGGCGAGGTTGTGGCGCTGATGGGAGCTAATGGTGCAGGTAAATCTACCACCCTTAAAGCCATTATGAATATGCTGGAGCGTAAAAGCGGTCAGGTGATTTTTAATGGGCAAAATATCACTAAGGCACCACCTTATAAAATCGCTCGAGCGGGTTTAGGTTTTGTACCTGAGGATAGGCGCGTTTTTACTGAATTAACGGTAAAAGAAAATCTTCAGACAGGGCGACAGCCAGCACGCCATTGCTCAGATGGTGAGCCAGTTTACTATTGGACCGAAGAGGCTTTATACAAGCTTTTTCCCAATCTTGGCAAAATGCCGGATCGACCGGGCGGTAAAATGAGTGGGGGCGAGCAGCAAATGCTGAGTGTGGCACGTAGCCTCATGGGTAACCCATTGATGCTTTTATTAGATGAGCCATCTGAGGGTGTAGCTCCAGTTATTGTGGACCAAATGATTGAGATGATCGTAGAGTTAAAGCAAAAGGGCATCAGTATTTTAATTTCTGAGCAAAACTACCACTTGGCTAAGCAAGTGGCTGATCGTTATTACACCTTAAGCATGGGCGAGATCGTTGAAGAAGGTAAGCTTTAGCTATCGGTTAAGGGGTAATTTATTACCCGATAGCACACTTTCTAATAACACTGTTTGTTTAAAACTATAAAGCTGTGCTGGTCGACCACGGCCTAGCACAGTGCTTTTGCCGGTAGCCTCTAAAAGCTCTTGATGCTGTATCATGCGCCTAAAGTTTTGCTTATGCAGCTTCATACCAGCTAAGCTTTCAATGCTTTCTTGTAACTGTAATAGGGTGAACTCGGCGGGCATCAACTCAAAAATCACGGGTCGATATTTAATTTTAGCCCGTAGACGAGAAATGGCGGTTGCCATCACGCGGCGGTGATCTTGCTTCATAAAGACACCCACTATCTCTTCGGGTAAATTATGCTTGAAGTGCGGTGACTCCGGAATTAAACCCACCTCATACATTAACTCATAGCGCAGTAGCGTATTGTCTTCGAGCCACTCATGCTCGCCAATGCCCCAGCACATAGCCACGCGACGTTGACGATATTGCTTGATATCTTCAGTTTCGGCTGTCTCAATCCAGTCATTGAAATGGGGCATAAAGAGGCGTTCAATCCACTCGGGGCGACCCTCGCGATGATCCTCCCAAGGAAAATACACATACCAATCGCGCCATTTGGCTTGAGCCTCTAGAGATTGCTCATCGGCTTCACGAACTAGACCTAAATAACTGATGTAGAGCACAGGGTGGCCTGAAGCGCGAGTGCGCATAATATCGACAAAGGTATAGAGCTGCTCTACATAGCCCATCGGTTGTTGGGTCTGATCGCTTACCCAAGCACGCACCCCAGCTTGTAAAGAGCGGTGCACAGGGGTTAATGGACCATAGGGTAAAGCGAGACCATCCTCAACAGTGAGCACCCGCGCACTTAAATCAGTCACTGCCACAAGTACAGCTACAACTTCGGCAACACCCTCAGAAGCTTTTAATGTAGACGTAGCAGTATCTAATTCCATAAATCCATGACCTTTTTAAAGAATTTTCTATTTTAGCAGATGCCTTTGTGGTTATTTTGACAATAAATTGTGTAAAAAACAAACAACAATTGATTATTATGCTCAAATTGAGCATAATACGTTTAGCCAAAGATAAAAAGGCAATAAATTTACATGAGCTACCTAATTAAATAGAGGTATAAAGCCATATAAAGGAGAACCAGTGAGCGTATTTTCAACACCAAGCAACACGGCAAACACTGTAGCAGTGCCGGTTGATTTTCCAGTTAAGCAAGCTGCTGAAGCGGCTATTCCTTACACCATTAAAGAGGCGTGGGCACGTGTACCTGAGCCTTTAAGCAGTGATGAGATAGAGGCGCATAAGCAAGCCATCATTAAGGAGCTCAAGGCACAAAATGCTGCTCTCGTTGCGCATTACTATGTGGCTCCTGAATTACAAGATTTAGCCCTTGAAACGGGCGGTTGTGTGGGCGATTCTTTAGAAATGGCTCGCATTGGTCGTGAACACCCCGCTAAAACCTTAATTGTGGCGGGTGTTAAGTTTATGGGTGAAACTGCTAAGATCCTTAGTCCAGATAAAAAGATTTTAATGCCCGACTTAGAGGCAAATTGCTCATTAGACCTAGGTTGCCCACCGGATGAGTTCTCGGCATTTTGTGATGCACATCCAGATCGTACGGTGGTGGTTTATGCCAATACCAGTGCTGAGGTAAAAGCCCGCGCGGATTGGGTAGTGACTTCTTCTATTGCTTTGGAAATTGTGACTTACTTACACCAACAAGGCAAAAAGATCCTGTGGGGTCCTGACCGTCACTTAGGTAACTACATTCAAAAAGAAACCGGTGCCGATATGTTGATGTGGCAAGGTTCTTGTACCGTGCATAATGAGTTCAAAGGCAGTGAGTTACTCGCTCTTAAAAAGCAGCATCCGGGAGCCAAAGTGTTAGTACACCCAGAGTCTAGTGCTGAGGTCATCGCTTTAGCTGATGTGGTGGGTTCGACTAGTCGTTTAATTCAAGCGGTCCAAGAGTTAGATGAAGATACTTATAATGTCGCGACTGACCAAGGTATTTTGCATGCGATGTCTAAAGTCGCCCCAAATAAAACCTTTATTGCTGCACCTACGGCGGGTGAAAGTGCTACCTGTAAGAGCTGTGCTTTCTGCCCCTGGATGGCGATGAATGACTTACGCGGTATTCGCGAGTGCCTAGAAAAGGGTACCGGTGAGATCATCTTAGATGAGGCTTTAGGTCAACAAGCAACGAAGTCTATCGATCGTATGTTAGATTTTGCAGCCGCTTATAAAAAGCATATTCGAGCCAGTGGCGATTTAGAAAAAGATATGCATTTATTTGCTCAGGTAGGTGCGGCTTAATTAGCCTTTAATCAGTAGTTTGGCGCAGCTCTTAATCTAATTTGAGCTGCGCTTTTTT
>JAAZGT010000064.1 GCA_012511095.1 Alcaligenaceae bacterium | reverse complement strand
TATAACGCAGACAGAATTGGTAGCGCTTTCTCTGGTTCGCGTTTTAACTCGACAATATGACTGCACCAAACACCCCGTGGACGCAATGCTTCACTAGCAAAGCGGCGTAAATTAGCTGAGGACTCAGTCGTCCATTTAGAAAGATAATTAATAGCTTCGTCTAATTTACGTACTAA
Source organism: Alcaligenaceae bacterium (assembly GCA_012511095.1). Taxonomy (GTDB): domain Bacteria; phylum Pseudomonadota; class Gammaproteobacteria; order Burkholderiales; family Burkholderiaceae_B; genus Oligella. The sequence goes on along the minus strand of JAAZGT010000064.1, from coordinate 2,322 downwards.
ATGAGGACGCACAGCCATCCAAGACCACTCACGAACACCGAAATGCATATCATCAGCTAAGGGTCGAATTCTTGTTAATCGAGTTTTATTACTTAGATCATCCTGAGCGCCAATCATAAAACAAGCCCAGCCTCGTACTGTATCAACGCGATGCGATAAACAACGATCAATGCCTGCGGTACCTAATTCCTCAAGCAAAATAACACCTATACGGTTCATCCGCTTAAGGATACCAAGGTGACAAGCCTCGTCCACTGCTTTCAATGATGCTGACGACAGTTCGGGAAAGACTGTACGTACTAACAGTGCTTGGTCAAGCGCCATGCATTCGGTCAATGTGACAGTTTGTATTTCCCCACGGGACAGGGCTTGTAGCACGTAATCAGGAATATCGGCAGCACGATTAAAACCTTTGCGTGACATGGTAATCATAATCGTTATCCTCTAAGATTAACGGCAACTTTGTCTAATAAAACTGCTAGTTGATGACGCTCCGCTAAAGATAAATTGTCGAACAATCCGGCTATCCAGCTACTGTGTTGTTTGAAGACATCTTTTGCCACCTCTTTCCCCTTCTGAGTTAATCGAATGCACAATGCACGTCGATCGTCTTCATTGATATGACGCTCAATCATCACTTCACGCTCTAAACCATCAAGAAGACCCGTCACAGTGGCGCGGCTAACGCCAGCGCGTTCAGCTAATTCATTTGGTGCTAAACCATCAGAAGCAGCATTAAGTAAAAAAAGTAAAATAAAACGCCCTTCAGACAAAGCATAGGGAGCAAGCAAAGCAGCGCAATCACGATCAATCGCCGCAGCGAGGGAAAGAGTCTTAAAACATAGACGAATGCCATCGACATCAGGTAATTCCTGCTGCTCTGCTTCCTGAATTAGTGCTTGATATTTTTGTTCAAGTTTCATTAATTAGTCACCATATAATATGTAAGCTAATTATATATTAAAAACATTATCAAAACACAAATCTATGTAAATAACCCACAACAAACACATTAATAAACACCTAAGGAGTCACTTTTAAAAATCGTGAAAATAGCACGCTACTAAGAACAACTAATTGATATTACGGTTAAAATTATAAACTTGAACATCCATCGAGCTGCTTCTTAACCCTCTCTTTGACCATATCAAGGAAGCACGGTACATCGTCAAAATATATGTCGGGGTCGAAGGTTTTGTAAAAAGTCTCTTCTAAACAATCAGCATACTTTGATTCAAAATCAGCTATTTCATGCATTAATTGATGCAAAGCCTCGAGAGGTTGGCGAGTAACAAAAATCTTAACGACATCCTCTATATCAGTGGTCTCAAAAATGATATAAAAATCAAGATTTAAATAACCACCAACTAATTTGTCAAGCTTAGGATACTCTTCATGCATATCAATATAATTTACTGTTTTAGAAAAATAAGACTGCTTTTTACATCATAGGGTTTGAAAAAAGCTCTTTCACGATTACAGTGAAAGAGCTCATTTAAGATGGGTCTTGTGAGACTTAAATACCAATTCAAGTCTTTTGATAACAACCCGATTTTGGATCTAAAATTCAAAACTAACCTAAGCTGACAGACAATCATCCACAAACGGATAACTATCAGATTAGGTTTGAATTAGTACAGTTTAAGCGGATAACTCTCGACGAATAATCTCTGCTCCAGCACTTAAGGCATGTAATTTGCCTCTAGCCACATCACGTGCTAATGGTGCCATGCCACAGTTGGTACATGGGTATAGCTTATCCGCATCAACGAATTCAAGCGCTTTTCTTAAGGTGTCAGCTACTTCTTCTGGCGTTTCAATGGTATTTGTCGCTACGTCAATTGCGCCGACCATGACTTTTTTGCCACGAATCAATTCAAGTAAGCTGATTGGCACATGGGAGTTATGACACTCCAAAGAAATAATATCGATTTTAGATTGCTGTAATTTTGGAAAAAACTCCTCGTATTGGCGCCATTCCGAACCTAATGTTTTTTTCCAATCTGTGTTGGCTTTAATGCCGTAGCCATAACAAATATGTACTGCGGTTTCGCACTTAAGCCCCTCAATCGCTCTTTCTAAGGTAGCAATACCCCAATCGTTAACATCATCAAAAAAGACATTAAATGCAGGCTCATCAAATTGGATAATATCTACCCCCGCCGCTTCTAACTCCTTAGCTTCTTGATTCAGAATGGTGGCAAATTCCCACGCAAGTTTTTCACGACTTTTGTAATGTGCATCATATAGGGTGTCAATCATGGTCATAGGACCAGGCAAAGCCCATTTGATAGGACGGTCAGTGTGTTGACGTAAAAACTT
>JAAZGT010000063.1 GCA_012511095.1 Alcaligenaceae bacterium | reverse complement strand
CTAGCGACCAAAATGCTGATGCATGAAGATTTGCCAACAATGTATCAGACCATCGACGAAAGCTTTCCACTGTGGCGTTTTAACTTAGTATCTAGAACTGAACAAGATGCCGGCCATGAAAATCAACGCGGCAACTTTCCGTTAATGTGGTTAGCTAATTTTAGTAGACTACGGCAGAGTCTAGAATTGGCATTAAAAATCATTCTTAGAGCACCACATAGCCGTTTACAATCTCATATTAGCTATTGCAAAGCAGCTCGTTTAAAAGGGAAAATACCTCATAAAATCGGTGCCGCTATCAAAGAAGACTTCGCAAATGGTCTTTATAACAGACGTTATCGTGTTGAAAAGAAAAGTCTTGATGTAAACACGCCTGAAAACCGTTTTATAAAAATGGTCATCAGTAAAACTAAAAAGCAATTAGCACAACTTGAACAAAAACTAAGACATAGCAACGTTCTATCAGAGCAACCACGTCTTTCTGAAGCTTTTTTAAATGAACTATATCAGTGGCAACAACCTTTAAACGAGATTTTAACAAATAGTTTTTTATCTGATCTCGGAGACTATAACGGCACTAATCATGAATCATTAGTATTACAGCAAAAGCCTGGCTATAGCAGTGTATATCGGATATGGAATGAGTTAAAGCTGTACCTAGATGCGTTTTCTGATATATCAAGCATCTCCATGAAGTCGGTAGCAGAGATTTACGAGGTATGGTGTTTTTTACGTATTAAACAGATATTAGAAGACGAGTTAGAATTTCAACTGATTAATACAAAGTTATCAGACTTATATCTTAATCCGTTTTTTGAGCTTCAATTACGTGATGGTTATGCCGGTGCATTTGAGTTCAAACGACATGACGGAGTGATTGCACGCTTAGCCCATGAACCAAGGTTTACTAAAAACACTAAGAGGATACGCTCTTATTTAGTTAGTCAAGAACCTGATATCTTACTAGAGGTCTCTTTTCCTAAATCATCAGAAAGTGGTGATACTAATAAGCAGTTTATTTGGTTATTTGATGCTAAGTATCGAATAAAAACAGAAACTAATCGCTATGATAATGAAGACATCGATCAAGCAGACTACGTTCCTGATGATGCGATCAATCAAATGCATCGTTATCGAGACGCACTAATTCTTTTAAACAATGATCAACAAACCAATAAAAAAAGTCGTCCTGTTTTAGGTGCCTTTGCACTCTATCCTGGCTTCTTCGATCAAACTGAAACTAACTATTATGCAGAAGCCATTAAAGAAATCGGTATTGGTGCCTTTGCTCTTTTACCTGACGCTGATGGACAGCATTCTAAATGGTTAGTAAATTTTCTACGTGAACAAATTGGTGTGCTAAGTCATCAAAACTTAACAGATAACTTGGTAGACCGTTTATATACTCAAGATGCTGCACGGATACCTTATCATGGCATGCGACAAGTGCTTTACTCTGACTTGACCATGACCGCTGCACTTGGTCGTAGTAATCAACGTGAGACTGCTTACTTTGATGCATTTAAAAATGGTACAGCAAAGTGGTATCACATGCCTCAATCTACCTTCGCGGGTGTTTTTAAACAGCATATTGTTGATGAAATTCGTTATCTTGCTTTAGCTTCCACCTTCAAACATAACCAAGGTAATAATCAAATTGAAAAAATATGGCCAGTAAAATCAGTCACTTTAAGAAAAAGATCTTCTCTAACTATTGAACAAACAGGAAAAGCGTCTAATTCAGTAGAAATGTATTATCTATTTGAGTTAGGCCAACCACTCACCTTATATACACCTATGACACTAGTGCCTGATTCTTTTATTGACTCGATGACACTAACAACTTTGAATAGTCTTGAGCAAACAAAAGAATTCCACCAAATTCAACGAGTATATGAAGATGCACTTCAAGTTCCAAGTTTAAGTAATTATTAAAAACTCCAACCCCCAAACAAAAACAGGTATATAAGCCTTTAGCTCATACACCTATTTTTTCATCAACCTTAGTTTAAATTAAGGCTCAATCGCATAATCAGCAACCTTTGCAGGCACTTCTTTAATCAAGCCTTGCTCATGCATAAATTTAGCAAAAGACTCATAACCACGATGATTAACCGCACCAGGTCTTAACGCAAAACGTGGCAAGGTATCTTTCCATGCACGACGATTTAATTCATCATCTAGCTCAGCTGGTTTGTAGTCCTTGAACATAGTCCACGCCTCTTCGGGGTGATTAATGAGGTACTGTACCGCTTGCTCCATAGCAATATTAAAGCGACGGTATTTATCATCCTCACGGTCTTTGTTATTAACCACGATAATTAACTCTTCATACGATGGTACACCCTCTTCTTCAACATAAAAAGCATGACCAGGATGCTCTTCAATATCTAATTGATTCAGCTCGAAATTACGGTACGAACCAATTACCGCATCCACTTTACCCGTGATCAGTGACGGCGATAATGACCAGTTCACATTAACCAGTTCTACATCATCAAAAGTTAAGTCGTATTTCTTTAACATCACTTTTAAGAGAATATCCTCAAAACCACCGACGGAGAAACCGATTTTCTTACCCTTAAGATCAGCAATCGAGGTGATGTTGCTACTCT
>JAAZGT010000008.1 GCA_012511095.1 Alcaligenaceae bacterium | reverse complement strand
CCTACTGATTCTGGTCCTACCGAGATTGTTGAGCTTTTCTCGGCTTTTAATCAAATGGCTAGGGATCTACGAGCTGCGGATTCCGACCGCGAGGTGATGCTAGCTGGTATTTCTCATGACTTGCGCACACCACTCGCTCGCATGCGCTTAGAGTTAGAGCTCAGCTGCTTAGACGAGGAGGCTCGTAGCGGCATTGATGGTGATATGGATCAGATTGAACACTGTGTGGCCCAATTACTCGAATATGCCCGTCCTACTGGTGAAGCACCTAAAGAAGCAATTAATATCTCCAAGCCCATACAAGGGCTATGTTTCCGTGACCAATTCTATACCGAGTCTCAAAAAGGTACCTTGACGTACAACATTGAGCCTCTGATGTATGCTCGTATTAAAGAGATTAATCTCATTCGTGTTGTTGGCAATCTGATTGAAAATGCCCGACGCTATGGTCGCGCCGAAGATGGCAGTTTACATATTTCCGTTAAACTTTATTCCCATGGCGATAACATTCGAATTGATGTAGCCGACCAAGGACGAGGGGTTAACCCAAGAGAAATTGATCGACTCATGCGGCCTTTTGCGCGAGGTAATGCGGCAAGAAGTAATGTCAGTGGAGCAGGTTTAGGCTTAGCTATCAGTAAACGTCTACTGCAATCTGCAGGGGGCACCTTATGTTTAATGCAAAACAAACCTCAGGGTTTGCTTTGCAGGATAGAAATACCTAAAGCGTCTAATAGCAATAATCTATTAGACAAAACAAAGCAATAGTGTATAATTATTAACATAGTCGGTTGAACAGAGAAGTACTCAACCGCTTTTAAACAGAAAGAAGTAATTCTTAAACTTAATCAAAAGGATTTTAGTTATGAAAACAATCGGTGAAAAATTAGAAGCGTTTAAAGTAGTTGGTGTTAAGCCTGGTTTCAACAATCATGAAGAAAATGGCGTATCAGCTTTCGAAGAAATTACTGAAAGCTCATTCCCAGGTAAGTGGAAAGTAATCTACTTCTACCCTAAAGATTTCACTTTCGTATGTCCTACTGAGATTGTTGGTTTCGACAACTTAGCTTCTGACTTTGAAGACCGTGATGCTGTATTAATGGGTGGTTCAGTTGATAACGAGTTCTGTAAATTAGCATGGCGCCGTGAGCACCCTGATTTAGATAAGTTAAACCACTACCAGTTCGCTGACACTGTAGGTAGCCTTATCGATCAGTTAGGTATCCGTGACCCAGAAAATGGCGTTGCTTATCGTGCTACTTTCATCGTTGACCCTGACAACACGATTCAACACGTTTCTGTTAACAACTTAAACGTTGGTCGTAGCCCAGAAGAGGTTTTACGTATTTTAGACGGTTTACAGACTGATGAGTTATGTCCTTGTAACCGTCAAGCTGGTGGCGAAACTCTATAATTTAGAGCGTACCGCTTAAAAGCTTGTTTAACTGATTAGATCAAACAAGCGCTAGCTTAAAAAAATAGCACCCATAGCGAGCTACGGCTCAACCATGTTGTGGGTGCTTTTTATTGCCAAAATTTCGAAGATTTCAGACGCTTTTGCGTATTTCCTGAGTCTTCATAAAGAATTGATTGGAGATTTTTATGGAATTTTTAACCACCATCAAAAAAGCTATCCCTGATTTTGCTAAAGATATTCGTTTAAATATTGATGGCACCATCGCTCGCTCTTCCTTAAAACCTGAAGATGCAGTGGGTGTGGCTTTAGCCAGTGCTTATGCTGCTAAAAGCAAATTTTTAATTGAGCAGTTCAAACTAGGTCTTAGCGAAGAAGATGCAAATGCTGCTTTAACTGCCGCCGCTTTAATGGGTATGAATAACGTTTACTACCCATACGGTGAAATGACGGATGACCAGCAATTGCAGTCTTTACCCGCCAAGTTACGCATGAATGCTTATGCTTCTCATGGCGGTATCGATAAAGTACGCTTTGAGGTATTTGCCTTAGCCGCTTCGATTATTGGTAAGTGTCATTTCTGCGTGACCTCACACTATAAAATTGCTAAAGAAGCTGGTTGGACCACTGAACAAATGCAAGACGTAGGTCGTATTGCAGCTGTGGTTAATGCCGCTGCAATGGCTATTGAAGCAAGTGCTGAGTAATTAACTCTAGCCATATAGAAGCTTAAACGCACCAGCCCCGAGCATCAATCGTTCGGGGCTATTTTTGTATGTACTTAATGCTAGGAACGCTAGACTTAATCACGCACTAATAAGACCACGCAATTAGTGGCGATGCCCTCTTCTCTACCAATATGGCCAAGTTTCTCATTGGTTTTGCCCTTAATATTGACGCAATTCTCCTCAATCTCTAAATCGGCGGCAATATTAGCTACCATCGCTGGCGCATGGGGCTTAATTTTAGGCTGTTGAGCATGAATCGTGGCGTCCACATTAACGACACGCCAACCCTCAGCTTTAACGCGAGCAAAAGCCTCTCGCAATAGCACACGGCTATCAGCGTCTTTAAACTGTGGGTCATTATCTGGAAATAAACGACCAATATCACCAAGACCCGATGCGCCTAAAATCGCATCAGTTACCGCATGCAATAAAGCATCCGCATCAGAGTGACCCATTAAACCCTTATCATGCGGTATCGTCACCCCACCTAAAATCAATGGTCGACCCTCTACCAATGCATGCACATCAAAACCTTGTCCTACACGAATATTCACTTTATTACTCCGAACGCTTAATTAAATATTGCTCCATGATGCTGAAATCTTGGGGCCAAGTCACTTTAAAATTTTCTGCATGACCCAGCACCAACAACGGTTGATGCCCCAAATACTCCATCGCACTCGCCTCATCCGTAATTTCTAAACCCTCTGTTAACGCTTTTTGTAAAGCATCTTTTAACTCCTTGGCTTTAAAAAGCTGAGGAGTTTGTGCGAGCCACAACCCCTCACGTGGCACTGTCTCCTTAATGCGCGCAGGCTCACCACGGGTCGCCGATACAACGACTCGCTTAACGGTATCGGGTACAGGCATAGCTAAGATCCCACCGCTTTGCTGCTCTAAACACGCATCAATTAAAGCGCTTAAAGCTTTAGTACCTAGCCCAGGACGGGCCGCATCGTGCACCAAAACCCAATCATCATCGATGATAGATTGCTCTTTATCTATCGCCTCTAAGGTCTGTAATACCGTGTGAGCACGACTCTCGCCCCCACTACGATGCACCGTTACCGCATCGGCGTCAAAGTTGCTCGATTCGACCTCAATCAAAGGGTCATCTGCAGCGACACCAATATGGACTCGTTGTACGCGCTTATCACTTAACAAAGCCTCAACCGAATGTTGTAGCAAGGACTTATTAGCGATTACGCGGTATTGCTTAGGGGCATTATGATGCGCATCTAAGGCGCGCTCACCCACCCCACCCGCAGGAATTAATGCAATTAAGCTCATTATTTACTCTTTTTTGCGTCATTACACATACTAAAACAGCTAACATCATACAACAAGCGACAGCACGATGAGCTCTGTACTAAAATATAGCTGTTGCTTTTTTAAAAGCCTATTAGCCTCATGTAATTTTATTACACGAGGCCTTTCTCGATCATTCTACTCTTTTTAGTAGTTAATCAAATTAATTAAATTATGCCTGCAAATTCGGACCAGTCACCCTTAATTGAGCAATCCATCAACGCCCTTTTAAAGCAATTACAAATAGGAAAGCGTTATACCGTTCCGCGCCCAGCGGGATCGGGTGATGCGTATTTTTTAAGCGTACTGGCTCAACAAGCAAAAAAGACGATTGTGGTCTTTAGTGCTGACCCGATTCAAGCTAGGCGTTTAGTTAATGAAGTTCAAGTTTTTAATTCAAGCTTAAACTGCTTGCTTTTCCCTGATTGGGAAACCTTGCCCTATGATGCCTTCTCACCGCATCAAGATCTCGTTTCTGAGCGCTTATTAGCCTTACATGCACTGCGTAATGATCAGGTTGATGTGTTAGTGGTGCCAGTAACGACCGCTTTAGCTTGCCTAGCGCCAGTATCTTTCTTGGCAGCTTATACCTTTTCTTTTAAAAAGGGCCAGCGACTCGATGAAAAGGCCTTAAAAGATCAGTTAATCCTAGCCAATTATGAGCATGTGGCCCAAGTTACAGCAGCGGGCGAATTTAGCATACGCGGTAGCTTGATCGATCTGTTCCCAATGGGTTCGGTAATGCCCTACCGCATTGATTTATTTGATGATGAAATTGACTCGATCCGTGCCTTCGATGTGGATACACAGCGTAGTTTATACCCAGTTGATGAGGTCAATTTATTACCAGGTCGCGAATTCCCTATGGATGAAGCGGCGCGCAATCATTTCCGAGCCTCATTTCGTGAGCGTTTTGAAGGTGACCCATCTAAGGCTCTACCTTATCGAGATATTAGTAATGGTATTGCTTTTGCAGGGGTGGAGTATTATTTACCACTCTTTTATGCAGAAACTGCTACGCTCTTTGACTATTTACCTAAAGACACAATTAGCTTAAGTCTAGGTAATTTAGAGGCAACGATTCACACTTTTACTGAGGATACGCGCAGTCGCTATGAGTTTTTAAAATACGATAGTGAGCGACCCATTTTACCTCCTGAGGATTTATACCTTAGCGCCGAGGATTTTTTTATTGCTCTGACAAATATGCCACGAATTCACTGGCTAGAAGATGAAGAGCATCCAGAAATTAAACCCAGTCCCGATGTAGCAGTACAATCACGCGCTCAACAGCCTTTCTCAGAACTTGAAGAATTATTACTCAAAGCGGGTACTCGCACCGTCTTATGTGCGGATAGTCCTGGTCGTCGTGAAACCTTATTGCAAATCCTAGGCGAAAACGCTCTAACACCTGATGCCAATATCGAGTCACTCGAGCAGGTACGTGCAAATAAAAATCAGCTTCCTAACTTCTCTTTAGTGGTAGCACACCTCTACAAGGGCTTTAGCTTACCTGAAGAAAATATTGTCGTTCTGACTGAGGGTGATTTGTACCCAGAAACCGCGGCTTCACGCTTACAGCGCCGTCGACAAGAAAAACAAACAAATGTCGACTCCATGGTGCGTGACTTAGCTGAACTCGTCAAAGGTGATCCAGTAGTTCATATTGATTACGGGGTAGGTCGTTACCTTGGTTTAGTAAATATGGAGGTAGGCGATGAAGGGCCAGTAGAGATGCTAAAGCTTGAATACGCCGATAATACTGAGCTTTATGTTCCTGTATCACAGCTCCATGTGATTTCTCGTTATGGTGGTGCCGATCCAGAAAACGCCCCCTTACATACATTAGGTTCGGGGCAATGGGATCGTGCCAAGAAAAGAGCGGCAGTTAAAATTCGTGATACCGCTGCCGAATTACTTAATTTATACGCGCACCGTGCTACCAGAGAGGGTGTGAAATTTAAACTACCATTAACGGACTACCAAGCTTTTGTTGAGGGTTTTGGCTTTGAGGAAACACCCGATCAAGCCGCTGCGATTGAGGCAGTTATTGGTGATATGACCTCTGGTCAACCCATGGATAGGCTAGTCTGTGG